>NZ_JBGLQX010000020.1:0-79685 GCF_041403065.1 Aeromonas sp. S16(2024)
ATTGCTTGATTCAAATTGTTAAAGAGCGTCACGCTTATCGCGTTGAGGAGGCGCATCTTACGCTCCTCACTTCGAAAGTCAAGCGGTTGTTTTCGCTTTTCTTTCGGCGCCGGCTTCGCAAGGAAGCTGGCTCATCAGTCCGGCGTGTTCCGCCGTGCTGGTAGGGGCGCATTATAGGGAGCCGCGCCGGGATGACAAGGGCTTTTTCACCTTCACCGCTCGTTCGCTCAGTTCTGCAGCAAGACGTTCCTTTTTTGCCCACCAACCCACCCAAATCGGCATTCCCTGGATTTAAATTGAACATTTGAAAAGCCACTTTATAATTGGCTTTTCAAATGTTCAATTAAGGTCGCTGTCATGCACCAGATCCTCGATAGCCACAAGGAAGAGCAGATAATCCCTCTGTTCCGCTTGGGGTTTCGCCCCTTCTTTCTACTCGGATCCCTGTTTTCCTGCCTGGCCATGCTGGGTTGGCTGGGGCAACTTAATAACTGGTTCGCCCTGCCCGGTATTGGCAATCCCATCTGGTGGCACGCTCATGAGATGTTGTTCGGCTTTGGCGCCGCCATAGTTGCGGGGTTTCTGCTGACTGCCGTCCAGAACTGGACGGCTCATCCCGGCGTTCGCAGTTGGCCATTGGCGCTGATCGTGGGAATGTGGGTGCTGCCAAGATGCCTGCTCCCCTGGTTTGGAGAAGACAATCTCATTCTGATGGCACTGGATCTGGCCTGGTTACCCCTCTGTGCCTGGTTCCTCGCCAAGCCCGTCATCATGACGCGCCAATGGCGCAACCTCTTCTTTGTCCCCCTGCTCCTTATATTGACTCTGCTCAATGTCGCCAGCTGGTTATGGCGAGATGACTGGAGCACAGTGGAACATCTGCTCATCACGACGGTATTGCTGTTCACCACCCTGATCGCCGTGATGGGCGGACGCGTCATTCCCTTCTTTACCGCCAGAGGCACGGGTCAGGAGAAGGCGCCGCCCAGCCCTTGGCTGGAGCGCGGGGCCTTGGCCTCTCTCTGGTTGCTCCTGCTGCTCTGGCTGCTGCCTGGCTCATGGATCAACTCTCTATATATGGCGCCTCTATATATAGTGGCGGCCGGCTTGCACCTGGGCAGGCAACTGCGCTGGCGACCCGGCACCACCCTGGCACAGCCCCTGCTATGGTCGCTGCACCTGGCTTACCTGTTTATTCCCCTTGGCCTGCTCGCCCTTGCGGCTCAGGCTGCGGGACTGCCTCTCAGCTTGTCCCTCGCCAGTCACCTGCTCAGTGCGGGCTGCATGGGGACCATGATCCTCGGGATGATTGCCAGGGTGTCTCTCGGTCACAGCGGCAGGGCTCTGCACGTCGGGCGCAGGATCACCCTGGCATTCGCGCTGGTGATCTTCTCTGCCTTCGTGCGAGTCCTGCTTCCTCTGTATTGGCCTACCTTGACGCTGACGGGATGGAACCTGAGCGGCTGGAGCTGGATAGCGGCCTATGGCCTGTTTGTCTGGGTTTACACCCCCATCCTGGCCCGCCCCAGAGCGGACGGTCGTCCGGGTTAACTACCAGGGGCGAGTGGCGGGATAATGGATCAGATTGTGGAAAACGGCCGGGGCTATTCCCAGATTGCGGTAACCATGGGGACGATCGGCGGCGAAGCGAACGGCTTCCCCCTGATCCAGTGAACGCCACTGCCCATCGACCAGCACCTCCATCACACCACTGATGACGATGACATGTTCGGTCACCCCGGGCTCATGGGGTTCGGATTCCCGCTGATAGCCGGGTAGCAGGGTCAACTCGAACAGCTCGAAACCGAACCGGCCTTCATAGGGAAACAGGGGCGCCACCTGCATGCCTTCGCCCGCCGGTTGCTGGCGAATGTCATCGGCGATGCGATAGAGCGTCTCCCCCGTCACTGCCGGGGTCGGCTCGATAAAGCTGGAGAAGGAGACCCGAAATCCGGTGGCGATCTTCCACAGGGTCGCCACCGTCGGGCTGGATTCCCCCCTCTCTATCTGCCCCAGCATGGCCTTGCTCACCCCGGTCTCGCGAGCAGCCACATCCAGACTCCACCCCAGTTCGGCACGCAGCCCTTTCAATCGCTGAGCCAGGTGCCGATTCATCTCCTGCATACGCCCTCTCCCGAATACCGCATCTTCACCTTGTGCGCTATAGCGCACACCGCTATAGTCAAAACCACATTGTACGTAATAACGCACAAGCTATCAGCATACACAAGGATGTCGCTATGCCCTTTGCTCTCCCTCACCTGGTCGCAGGCCTTATCGCCGTCCTGGTTGGCTATACCAGTTCGGTCGTACTGATCATTCAGGCGGCTACCGCAGCCGGCGCCGATGCAGCCCAGGTATCTTCCTGGCTATGGACACTGGGTATCGGCATGGGCGTGAGCTGCATCGGCCTCTCCCTCTATTACCGCATCCCCGTGCTGACCGCCTGGTCAACGCCGGGGGCCGCCCTGCTCATCACCAGCCTGGGCAATTTCAGCCTGGCGGAGGCCATAGGCGCCTTCATCATCTCCTCCTTGCTGATCACCCTGTGCGGCATCAGCGGCTGGTTCGACAGGCTGATGCGCCACATTCCGGCTCCGCTGGCCGCCGCCATGCTGGCCGGGGTGTTGCTCAGATTCGGGCTGGACCTGTTCAAGGTGGCCCCCCAGGATCCCCTGCTGCTTGGCGCCTTGCTGCTGGCTTTCCTGCTCGGCCGCCACCTCTGGCCCCGCTATACCATGGTGCTGGTCCTGGCCACCGGCATGCTGCTCTGCGCCCTGAGGGGCGAGTTGCAGCTGACTGAAGTCCACTGGCAGCTCTCCAGCCCGGTGTGGATCTCGCCAACCTTTTCCATCAACGCCATGCTGGGGATAGCGCTGCCGCTGTTCCTCGTCACCATGACGTCGCAAAACATGCCGGGCATCGCGATCCTCCGTGCCCATGGTTATCAACCGGCCACCTCCTCCCTGATCGGCTGGACCGGCCTGACCGGTCTGCTGCTGGCCCCGTTCGGTGGTTACGCCTTCAACCTGGCCGCCATCACGGCCGCCATCTGCATGGGCAAGGAGGTGGATCCCGATGCCGCTCGCCGCTGGCCCGCCGCCCTGTGGGCGGGTTGCTTCTACCTGCTGACCGGTTGCTTCGGGGCGACTGTGGTCGCCTTGTTCAGCGCCTTCCCCACCGCCCTGGTGACCTGCGTGGCCGGGCTGGCACTGCTCGGCACCATAGGCAGCAGCCTGCACGGGGCGCTGCAGCAGGATGAAGAGCGGGAAGCCGCGCTGCTGACCTTCATCATCACGGCCTCGGGGATCAGCCTGCTCGGTGTCGGGTCCGCCTGCTGGGGATTGCTGGTCGGCGTGGCGCTGCATCAAGTCAACCGACTCCGCGCCTGACCTGACCATCTGGGGAGACCCCAGTGAGACACAGCACATAATTCGGCAAGGATGGTTCACAGGCGAACCCCATTCCCGTCTAGTGAGGAGGAGGCGCAGATTCTTCCCGATACGCGCCTCTGTCAGACTCAATACTGGAGAAGAAGAATGAGGAATCAGGCTGTCATTTTATTGCTGACCCTGCTGGGCACCACCAGTGCCCATGCCGCCGACACGGACAGGGAGCTGGCACGCCAGCTCGCACTGCAGCAGAAGAATCTGCTGCCCCTGCTCGCCAATCAGGAGTACCAGAGTCCGCTGCCCAACCTGCTGCAAAAGGCGAGCCCCAGGCTGAAGCGCCAAGCCACAGATGCCAACCAAGCCGCCATCGACCGACAAGGGCTGGAGGGGGAAGTCAAACAGCTGATGCAGTTGCGACTGGCCAACCCCGAGCAGGCCAGTGCGCTCAAGCAGGGAACGGAGCCGCTGATTGCCTACGTGCCGAGCGGCGATGAGAAGAGCTGGAGCGCCATCGAAGCGTTCGATGGCGCCGGCAATCCGGTCTACCTCGATGTGAACCAGCCACCGGCGCGACCCGTGCTGGTAGTGGAGGCAGACCCCATCAAGGCCAAGAATGCCGGTCTGAAGGTGATGCGCAATGCGCTGGCTGCCGCCGACATCCAGGTGGCACCCCGTGCCGCCAGCAACACAGCCCCCCTCAAGACCAGCATCCTCAAGAAGATCAGGCTCAGCGATGATCAGGAGCCCTGGCTGCTCGGCGCCGCCGAGGTCTACGCCGTCGTGGCCGGGGTCAATCCGAGCCGGGACGAACCCGTGGTGGACATAGTCGACATGCCCTACCTCGATTATGACAACACCGACTACACCCCGAACCAGATCCTGGTGTACTGGGATCGCTATCGCTGGGGCGCGGTAGACCTCGTCATGATGGAGCAGGATGACAACGTCAACTACAAGGAGCTGAGCGCCCTGCTGATCGAGGCGCTCAAGCTGGGCTTCACCGCTGGCGGCGTGCCGGAAGCCCTCCCCTTCCTCGATCTCGGCGGCCGCATCGTCAAGGCGCTGCCCGACTCCTGGATGACCAACAACGACGACTACCTGGACACCTTCTACACCCTGGAGCAGGACCAGAGCTACCACCAGTATCCCGGTGCCGCCGGCAATGCGGTCATCACGCTGGAGCCCAAGGAGATCCAGCCGACCAGACCCTGATCATCACCCACGGCAAAAAGCCAATGAGGCAACTCATTGGCTTTTCTCGTTTCTGGCGGATGGGGATCAGGCCTGGCCTTTCGGCCTGACTCCCAGGGTATGGCAGATGGCGTAGGTCAGCTCGGAGCGGTTCAGGGTGTAGAAGTGGAAATCCTTCACCCCTTCCTGGCTCAGCACCCGCACCTGGTCGATGGCAATGCTGGCCCCCACCATGTTGCGGGTCATCTGATCGTTATCCAGCCCTTCGAATCGCTGGTGCATCCAGCGCGGGATCTTCACGTTGGTAAAGCCGGCAAACTTGTTGAGGGTCTGGAAATTGGAGACCGGCAGTATCCCCGGCACTATCTCGGCATCGATGCCGATGGCGGCGCAGCGATCGCGGAAGCGCAGGTAGGTCTCCACGTCGAAGAAGAACTGGGTAATGGCGCGGTTGGCACCGGCATCTATCTTGCGCTTGAGGTTGAGCAGATCGGACTGCGCGCTCCTGGCTTCGGGGTGGCCTTCCGGATAGGCGGCGACCGAGATGTCGAAGTCGGCCTCGGACTTGAGCAGGGCGACCAGATCGGTGGCATACATGTCCGGCTTGTCGAGTCCGGGAGGCAGGTCACCGCGCAGTGCCACTATGTGGCGAATGCCGCTGTTCCAGTAGTCACGGGCAATGGTTCTCAGCTCGTCGCGGCTGGCATCGATACAGGTCAGGTGCGGTGCGGCGATAAGACCGGTGCGCTCCTTGATGTCCTTTATTACCTTGTGGGTGCGATCCCGGGTGCCCGAGTTGGCGCCATAGGTCACGGAGACAAACTTGGGTTCCAGCACCTGCAGTCGTTCGATGGATTGCCAGAGGGTGTTCTCCATCCCTTCGCTGTTGGGTGGAAAAAACTCGAAGCTGACCGAAATGTTGTTACCCAAGTCAGCCAGACTCTGGTTGAGTGCCTCGACCTGACGCGCGCTGTGAAATCCCATCTGCTCTCTCCCTGTCCTACAACCGATTCCTGTACGTCAAAACGGATGTTTGGACGTCTAAACGTCTTTCTATCTTTATGAGAAAACGGATCAAAGTCAACACCGATTTGCCCGCGAGGGCGGGATAAACGATTTTTTTTATTTTGCAATTCGACCCAAGTAACGACGGGCCCCATCCCAAAATGGCCTCAGGCACGCTATGATGCGGGCGGATCGTCCTGGACGTTCTGAATCTGCGTGTGATTGTTTGGCCGGGTTTCCCGGCCTTTTTTTAACTTCTCTTCCTCCCTGCCGATAATCAATTCAAGCATTTGCAGGAGCCTTGTCATGGAAGATCACCCCGGTTTTGCCACCGATTTGCTGTTCGATCGCTATCAGGGCGAGGTGACGGACCATGAGGGGTTCTGGGCCGTGCGCACTCCGACCGCCCCGGATTACTACTTCGGCAACTATCTGCTGCTCCCCACGCCCCCCAGCGACCGCGACAAGGGTTGGCTCGAAGCCAGTTTCGACAAGCTGATCGGCCAGGATCCCAAGATCCGCCATCGCACCTTCCAGTGGCCGCTGGCCGAGGGACAGAACAGCCGGGTCGCCGGCTTCGTGGCGGCGGGATACCAGTACATGGAGTGCGTGGTGCTGGCGCTGGAGGCGGCCGACTGCAAGGCCCCGAGCGACCAGGATCTCGCCCCTGCCCGCCCCTTCACCCCCGCCGACTGGGATGACTGGCTGACCCTGGAGCTCGATGACAGGGACTCGGGTCATGAGCAGGAGAGCTACCTCGCCTACCTTCAGTCACGGCGCGACCTCTATCAGGCCATGATCGCCGATGGCCTGGGACAGTGGTGGGGGATCTGGCATCAGGATCGCCTGGTCGCCAGTTGCGGCCTCTTCTTCACCGGCGCCATGGGGCGCTTTCAGCTGGTGCGCACCCATCAGGATTGGCGCAACCGGGGCCTCTGCCGTCAGTTGCTGAGCCAGGTCGCCCGCCAGGGGTTCGAGCGGGCCAGGCAGCTCATCATAGTGGCGGACGAGCACTACCACGCCCAGCGGGTCTACCGCGCCCTGGGCTTCGTCCCGGTGGCGCGCATCGGCAGCCTGTGCCGCTGGGCTCACCAGCCGTAGGTGTCTGACACAGTAGGCGTCTGGCGCAAATAAAAACGGGAGGCTGATGCCTCCCGTTTTTTCATGGTGCCACCCTTCAGGGCTGCGGCGCGTCCAGCTCGCTGGCCAGCGCCTGCTCGACGTCGGTCGCGGCCGCCGCCGAGGGGGCAACTGCCGCGGGCGCGGGGGACGGGTTCAGCTCGGTCGAGATGGCCGCGGATGGCGCAGCGACGGCAGCCTCAACCGTGGCGGGAGCGGCAGAGACAGCGGCGGGAGCCACGCATTGGCAGTCCGGGGTCTTGGTCTGCTGACCCTGATGAGGGGCATACCAGCCCTTCAATCCCTGCTCCAGCCGATCGGCGGCGGCTTGCGGCGCCATGGTGCCGAGCAACACCCCCTGGCTCACCTCGGCCAGCTCATCCCCCAGCTTGGGGGTACCGCGAGAGAGGATCTGGGTGGCGACCCGGATGGTGGAGTCACACTGGTCCCGCCACTCCATCATCTCTTTGGCCGCCGGGTTGGTGGCCTCGAAGAAGTGGTTGGAGAGGGAGAAGAACCCCGGCAGCGAGTTGGTATAGAGCTCGGCAAACTGGGAGGTGGTCAGCCACTGCAGGAAGGTCATGGCGGCCTCCTTGTTCTTGCTGGCCGGGTTCATCCCCATACCGATGTCGGTGTGATCGGTGAAAAAGCAACCGTCACCCTGTTTTGCTACGGGCGGGCGCATGACACCGAAGTCCACCTTGCCGGTGAAGGGGGCTATCTCCCAGGAGCCGGCCGCATAGAAGGCAGCCTTGCCGGAGGTGAACAGCTCGTTGGTAGTGGCGTAGTCACGACCCTCTCCCCCCTCGCCGAGATAGGCGCGCCAGCGGGCCAGCTCCTCGAACACCTTGGCGTACTGCGGATTGTCGAGCCGCTCCTGACCCGCGATCAGCGCCAGCCGGCCATCCTCCCCCTTCCAGTAGTTGGGGCCTATGTTCTGGAAGCCCAGCTCGGAGGCGACCCAGCTCTCGGAGCCGCTCATGGCCAGCGGCACATAGCGGCCATCCGCCTTCACCTTGTCGAGCACGGCGAAGAACTGGTCCCGGGTCTGCGGCACCGTCAGCCCCAGCTCGCTGAAGATCTGCTTGTTGTAGAAGAAGCCGTGAATGACGGAGGCCATGGGCACGCAGAAGGTCTGGGCGCCGCTATCGGTCTGCCAGGGGGACTGGGCGAAGCTCGGGAAGTTCTCCATCCCGGCCATCTCGCTCAGCTCCGCCAGATGGCCTGCCTTGAACAGGGCCAGGGAGTCGTCGAACGGACGGCAGGTGATGAGATCCCCGGCCTTGCCCGCTTTCAGGCTGGCCCAGAGGGTCGGCATGTATTCGACGTTCTGCACCCCGTTGAAGCTCACCTGGATGCCCGGGTGAGCGGCCTCGAAGGCGGGAATGATCTTCTCCTCCCACAAGGCCTTGTCATCTATCCGCCAGCTTTCGATCACCAGCTCGCTGGCCATCAGCTGGCCACACAACAGGAGACTCAGGGCCCCGATCCACTTGTTAGCCATAAGTCCTCCTACACCTTGAAATGAGCGATCAATTGCTGCTGCTTGGCGACCAGTTCCGCCAGCACTTCACTGCTGCCTGCCGATTCACGGGCCTCCCGTTCGGTCTCGTAGGCCACGTCCGCAATGCCGGCGATATGACGGGCCACCCCCTGACTGACCGAGATCTGCTCCTGGGCCGCATGGGCGACCTGATCCGCCATCGACTTGATGGCGCTCATCCGCTCGGCGATGGATTGCAGCGCCTCGTCCATGGCCCGGGTCTGCGACACGCACCCCTGGGTCTGCTCCTGGCTGCGTCCCATCACCTCCATCACCTGCTTGCTGGAGCTCTGCAGGTTCTCGATCATGGCCTGGATCTCCTCGGTCGAGGTCTGGGTCCGGTTCGCCAGTGCCCTCACCTCGTCCGCCACCACGGCAAAGCCGCGACCGGCATCACCGGCCCGTGCCGCCTCGATGGCCGCATTCAGTGCCAGCAGGTTGGTCTGCTCGGCAATGCTGCGGATCACATCCAGAATGCTGCCGATGTTATTGCTAAATTCACCCAGCTTGTGGGTGATGCCGACCGCCTCCTCCATGGCGCCTGCCAGCTGTTCGGTGATCTGGCGCGTGGTCGCCACCTGCTTGCGACCGGCGCGAGCCTCCTCGTCGGCCAGATCCACCTCGCGCTTGGTACCGTCGGTAGAGCGGGCCACCTCGGTGGCGCTCACTTCCAGCTCGGTGATGGCGGCGGCGACCTGGTCGGTCTGGCTCTTCTGATCCTGCACCCTGGACATGGCGCGCTCGCTGGTCTCGGCGGCGCGGCTCGCCTCCTCCACCAGATGGCGGGAACCGGCGTTGATCTGGGAGAGCAGCTCCCCCGTCTTGTCCGCCAGGGTGTTGATGGAGCGGGTCAGGCTGCCGAATTCACAACTGCTCTGGTAGTCGATGCGCCGGGTCATGTCCCCGGTGGCCATGCGATCCAGCGCCCGATCGATCAGCTGCAACGGGCGCTGTATGCTGCGCGCCGTGGTGTAACCGATGATGAGCGCGGCGGCGGCGGAGATGGCGGAGACGATCAGGATCCAGAGGCTGGCACTGCTGACGGCGTCATCGGCCCCGATCCGGCTCTGGCTGGCGATGCTGCCCGCCGACTTGCCCATCTCGTCCAGCAGCGCCAGGCTGTTGACCAGGCTGGTATCGAGCTGTTGATTCAAGGTTTGCAGCGAGGCAGCAAGCTGCTGGGCATTACGCATGGTGGCCAGCAGCCCCTGCGGGCCGAGCGCCAGCTCCTGCATCCTGTCCAGATTGACGACGAAGCGCTGCCTCACATCATCGGGCACCAGCACCCGCTCGAGCCGCTTGCGCGCCATCTCGATATCCTTGGCGAGCACCTTCTCCAGTTCGTTGAGATCTGTCTTGGCGTCGGCCCGACGGATGTTCTTCAGATCCCGGGCGATGCCGGAGGTGATGAGTTCGGCCTTGTTGCGCATGGAGCGCTTGCTGGCGGTCTGCTGCAACAGCAGATCGGCGGCCCACTGATAGGTGTCTTCCAGCCGGATAAAGGCCAGCTCCAGCTCATGACGCCGATCGAGGGCGGCTATCCACTGGCCATGCTGGCTCAGCACCTGATCCGCCAGAGCGTAGAACTCCCGGGTGGCCCCATCTACCTGACGAAAGCGCTCGCCCGCCTCGGCCACGTCGTTGAAGCGGGCCATCTCCTGACTCTGGGCCAGGAAGCGCGCCTGCTGCGCCTTGAACTGGCTGGCCAGCTGCGGCAACTGGGTCGCATCTTCACTGGTCCTGTAGGTCAACACCCAGCGGTTGCCGTCCTGCAAGGCGCCCTTGAGCCCGGCGACGGCGATCACCAAGGGAGTGGCACGATCCGATACCTGGGAGAGCCCCTCATTGATTCCCCGGATCTTCAGAATACTGATGAAGCCCAGCAGAACCAGCAGCAGCAACATCAGCACAAATCCGGCGATGATCCGCTGCACGATAGATAAACCCATGGAGACATCCTCACTCGTTGGGAAATAAAGGGGTGAACGCAGAGGCTATCGGCAAGTTGAGGCAATGGAAGAGCAATAAGTGATGCCATGGGGGGCCGGATCACAGTTATTGTCCCGAGCCGGACAGAAAAGGGCCCGAACAGAGCCGGGCCAAAGAGACATGCTTGGTTGTCATGGCCTTGTGGCGGCCAACCTTGTCATCAGAAGCGGTAGCCGACGCCGAACATGAAGGCAACCGGATCGATGGAGGTATTGATGGTGCCCACCGCGGTGTGCACGTCGGTGTCGATGTCGATGAGCCAGGCGGAGGCGTTGACGAACCAGCGGTCGTTGATCGCCATGTCCAGGCCCACCTGACCCGCCAGCCCCCAGGAGGAGTCAACGCTCACATCCGTGCCTGCCAGGGCACCACGGCCCTCTTCATCGAAGAAGGTGGTGTAGTTGATGCCAGCGCCGACATAGGGACGCACCTTGCTGTTGGCATCCCCGAAGTAGTACTGCGCCATCAGGGTCGGCGGCAGGTGCTTGACCTTTGCCACCTCTGCCCCACCCAGTTTAACGGAGTGAGAGAAAGGCGTTGCGGCCAGCAGCTCGACGCCCCAGTTGTCCGTCAGCATGTAGGAGAGGGTCAGCCCCAGCTGCATGTTGCTGTCTATATCCAGCACGTCGTCACTGCTGGTCTGGGGAGAGACGAAGGCCAGGCCGCCACGCACCAGGATGTCACCGGCCTGGTGGGCCATGGCGGCGGGGGAAGCAAAAGCGGCTGCGATCAGGAGAGGAAGCACTTTTTTCATCACATAATTCCTTTTTGTTTTCTTTCTATGTTGTAAGCCCGAAAACTATAAAAGGATGTGAATGGACGGTTATTGATTTAGCTCAATAGTTATCAAGAAATAGATGGATGTACACAGCAGCTTCAGACAGCCAAAAACCTGACAAATAACACCATAAAACCATTTAAATACAGTAAGTTGAAATATAAATATGCAATGACGCCCCATTTAAAATAGCAAATAAATACACCTTAAGGGTGCCCATATTCCCGTTTCACTGTTGTTTAATGATGCCGGCCAGCGTATTTTATTAAAGCAATGTAGCCATGCTGTAATTTAATCTTTATGAAACCACAAACACGCAAAGACAAAATCATCGGCATCCTGGCAGCCATCTGGGGCATAGGCTCCTTCCTGTTTATCCTGCTCGGTTTTCTGTTCGCCCTCGCCTTCCTGATGCTGGCCCACTGACCCCCGGCATCACGGCTCACACCCTGGGTGCGGGGTTACCCTGCCCGCTTCAATACCGCATTCAATCATGCTCCGGGCTCAGATCCTGCGCCCGCCGCCGAGGCGAAGCCCGGGATCTCTCCATCCCCCCGGCGATCGCCCACAAAAAAGGGGCCTTGGCCCCTTGTCTGTCTGATGTGCCCCTACTTGTTCAGCAAGGGGGCCAGGAAGCGCGCCGTGTGCGACTCCTTGCAACGGCTCATCTCTTCCGGCGTGCCGGTCACCAGGATACGGCCGCCACCGGCGCCCCCTTCCGGCCCCAGATCGACGATCCAGTCGGCGGTCTTGATGACGTCCAGGTTGTGCTCGATGATGACTATGGTGTTGCCTCTATCCCGCAGCTGGTGCAGCACCTTGAGCAGCTGCTGGATATCGTGGAAGTGCAACCCCGTGGTCGGCTCGTCCAGGATGTAGAGGGTCTGGCCGGTGTCCCGCTTGGAGAGCTCCCGCGCCAGCTTGACCCGCTGCGCCTCGCCCCCCGACAGGGTGGTGGCGGACTGACCGAGGCGGATGTAGGAGAGGCCCACGTCCATCAGGGTCTGCAGCTTGCGCGCCACCGCAGGGACGGGGTCGAAGAATTCGCGGGCATCTTCCACCGTCATCTCCAGGATCTCGTGGATGTTCTTGCCCTTGTACTTCACCTCCAGGGTCTCGCGGTTGTAGCGCTTGCCCTTGCAGACATCGCACGGCACGTAGACGTCCGGCAGGAAGTGCATCTCCACCTTGATGACCCCATCCCCCTGGCACGCCTCGCAGCGCCCCCCCTTGACGTTGAAGGAGAAGCGGCCCGGCTGGTAGCCACGGGAGCGCGCCTCCTGGGTGCCGGAAAGCAGCTCTCGGATCGGGGTGAACAGGCCGGTATAGGTGGCCGGGTTGGAGCGCGGGGTCCGGCCGATGGGGCTCTGGTCGATGTCCACCACCTTGTCCAGATGCTCCAGCCCTTCCACCTCGCGATAGGGGGCCGGGGTGGACTCGGTCGCCTTGTTCAGCTCCCGGTGGGCGATGCGGAACAGGGTGTCGTTGATCAGGGTCGACTTGCCTGAGCCGGAGACGCCGGTGACGCAGGTCATCACCCCGATGGGCAAATCCAGGTTGACGTTGCGCAGGTTGTTGCCGCTCGCCCCCTTGAGTTTCAACCACTTGCCGGTGAGCGGCGTGCGTTCATCAGGAATGGCGATCTGCTTGCGGCCGGAGAGGTAGTCACCGGTGAGCGATTCGGGATTGGCGATAATCTCTTCCGGTGTCCCTTGGGCGACTATGGCCCCGCCATGCACGCCGGCCCCCGGGCCTATGTCGAGCACATGGTCGGCGAGGCGGATGGCGTCCTCGTCGTGCTCCACCACGATCACCGTGTTGCCGAGATCGCGCAGATGGGTGAGGGTCTTGAGCAGCCGCTCGTTGTCCCGCTGGTGCAGGCCGATGGAGGGCTCATCCAGCACATACATGACCCCCACCAGACCGGCGCCAATCTGGCTCGCCAGCCGGATCCGCTGCGCCTCCCCGCCGGACAGCGTCTCGGCGCTGCGGGACAGGCTCAGATAGTTGAGGCCCACGTTCACCAGGAAGCCGAGCCGCTCGACTATCTCTTTGAGGATCTTCTCGGCGATCTGGGCGCGCTGGCCGGTGAGGTTCAGCCCCTCGAAGAAGGCCAGCGCATCACCGATGGATTGCTCGGCGATGGCAGGCAGGTTGCGGTTGTCGACGAAGACGTGGCGCGCCTCTTCCCGCAGCCGGCTGCCACCGCAGCTGGTGCAGGACTTGTTGGCGATGTACTTGGAGAGCTCTTCCCGCACCGAGTTGGACTCGGTTTCCCGGTAGCGCCGCTCCATGTTGTGCAGTATCCCCTCGAACGGGTGCTTGCGCACCACAACGTCGCCGCGATCATTCATGTAGCGGAACTCGATCTCGGTGCGACCGGAGCCGCGCAGTATCACCTCCTGGGTCTTGGCCGGCAGATCTTCCCAGGGCGCTTCCAGATCGAACTTGTAGTGCTCGGAGAGGGATTTGAGCATCTGGAAGTAATAGAAGCTGCGCTTGTCCCAACCCCGGATGGCGCCACCGGCCAGGCTCTGGCTCGGATCGTGGATCAGCTTGGCGGGATCGAAGTACTGCTGCACCCCCAGACCGTCGCAGGTGGGGCAGGCACCGGCCGGGTTGTTGAAGGAGAAGATACGCGGCTCCAGCTCCGACATTGAGTAGCCGCACTCCGGGCAGGCGAAGTTGGCGGAGAAGATCAGGGGAGCAACGCCCTCCTCCCCGTCCATGGGAGCCACCAGGACTATGCCGCCGGAGAGGGTCAGTGCCGTCTCGAAGGATTCGGCGAGGCGCAGTGCCAGGTCATCGCGCACCTTGAAGCGGTCCACCACCACTTCGATGGTGTGCTTCTTGTGCAGCTCCAGCGAGGGAGGATCGGAGAGATCGCACACCTCCCCATCGATGCGGGCGCGGATATAGCCCTGGGCCGCCAGGTTCTCCAGCAGCTTGCTGTGCTCCCCCTTGCGATTGCGCACCACGGGCGCCAACAGCATCAGCTTGGTGCCTTCGGGCTGGGCCAGCACCTGATCCACCATCTGGCTGATGGTCTGGGCGGCGAGCGGGATGGCGTGGGTCGGGCAGCGGGGTTCACCGACCCGGGCAAACAGCAGGCGCAGGTAGTCGTAAATTTCGGTGATGGTGCCGACGGTCGAGCGCGGGTTATGGGAGGTGGACTTCTGCTCGATGGAGATAGCAGGCGACAGCCCCTCGATATGGTCCACGTCCGGCTTCTCCATCAGGGAGAGGAACTGGCGGGCATAGGCGGAGAGAGACTCCACGTAACGGCGCTGGCCTTCGGCATAGAGGGTATCGAACGCCAGGGAGGATTTGCCGGAACCTGACAGGCCGGTGACCACGATCAGCTTGTCACGGGGCAGAGTCAGGTTGATGTTTTTGAGGTTGTGGGTGCGGGCACCCCGGATCACGATTTTTTCCATCTTGTTGCGCGCTCGATACGGGAACCAGAGCGGGCCAGTATGGCATAGAGACTACTGGATGAATAGACAGGCTTTTATCATCCCATCCCGGCTCTCAGAGATACTCCTTGGCCCAGCTCACCGCCTGCAGGCGGTTCTTGACATTCAACTTCTTGAACACGTTATAGAGGTGGGACTTGATGGTGTGTTCGCTCACGAACAGGCTGTCGGCGATCTCGGTATTGGAGGCCCCCGTCATCAGGTGGCGGACAATCTCATGTTCACGGGCCGTCAGCAACGTCTGGTTGCGCAGGGGCTGGCCGCTCCCCTTGCGGTAGTAATCCACCAGATCGCACAGCAGATGGCGCGGGATCCAGTACTCTCCCTGCAGCACCTTGCGGATGCCGATCACCAGCCTGTCCAGGTTGTCCTGGCGGAAGAAGAGCCCGCTGGTGTGGGGCCACATCAGCAGCAACTCTTTATCCGTGCTGGTCGGGGCGTTGAGCAGCACGGCACTGGCCTCGCCGAAGCGGCTGCAGATGGCCTTGCTCCAATCCGCCTGCTGAGCCGACTTCAGATAGTCCAGATCGATCAGCAGCAGCGTCTGGACAGAGGTCTCGGCGGGTTCGGGCAGGGCCTCTATCTCCCCCACCAGCAAGATGGACAAGCCAAGCTGTTCGCTGAGGTGACGCTGGAAACTGCTGGCTTGTGCATTATTTTCGGTGATCAGCACTAGGGGGTATTCGGGCGTCATCAAGAGAACTTCCTTGCACATTCGAGTCGGGGCTTTTCGGCAAGGAAGAGTACCAATCCCCCTCCTGGCTGCAGCATTAAAAAAGTATTAGACGCCGCTGTGATTCCTTTGAAGCTCAGCAATTTTTCAACCAATACAAATGACTAGCACACCCCCCCCATTTGGGGGGTTAAGTAGTGCCGACCAGCACCATAGCAGGCCTTGGCCGTCGATGCAGCACTCGGCTCCGTCGTCCCCTTGCTGGTGGGGCCATACCTCGAGTAAGTTACTCGGGAGCCAGCGGCGGGGTTTGGTGCTCGCCGGGACAGGAAGGTGTGCGCTCATCTCCGCCAACTGGTATTATTGCGGGCAAACGCTGCGGCGGATGGCCGATAAACGCGTCGGTTGAATCTGGCACAGCCGTGACATGCGTGAAGATGAGGTCCATCAGTGGCGCACATCTCATTGCAAACAAACGACATATTGAATGGGACCAGGCATTTGGCCTGGCCGGTATACATAAGGGTGGAAGAGAGATTATGGCCAGTCGAGGCATCAACAAAGTCATTCTGATCGGTAACCTGGGGCAAGACCCGGAAGTGCGCTACATGCCGAGCGGCGGTGCCGTGACTAACATCACCCTGGCCACCTCCGACACCTGGCGCGACAAGCAGACCGGTGAGCAGAAAGAACGTACCGAGTGGCACCGTGTGGTCTTCATGGGCAAGCTGGCCGAAGTGGCGGGCGAGTACCTGAAGAAGGGCTCCCAGGTCTATGTCGAAGGCAAGCTGCAGACCCGCAAGTGGCAGGATCAGAGTGGCCAGGAGCGTTACACCACAGAGGTGCTGGTCGACAGCTTCACCGGCGTGATGCAGATGCTGGGTGGCCGTCCGCAAGGCGGCGCCGGCCAGGGCATGGGCGGTCAACAGTCCCAGGGCAACTGGGGCCAGCCGCAACAGGCAGCGCCACAACAAGCGATGCAGCGCCCGGCCGCAGCCCCGCAGCAGAATATGCAGCCACAGGGTGGTTACGGTCGTCCTGCCCAGCAGCCACAGTCTGCACCGCCGGTCTACAACGAGCCGCCGATGGATTTCGACGACGATATCCCGTTCTGATCGACGCCCAGGCCCTGATGACTCAGGGCCTTTTTGTCTGTTTCTGACGCATTCATCCCCTCCCTCATCATGTTGTTGCGACGATCCGCACCTTACCCTCTCCCTGACTTGCGGCTATTCTCGGGACGAGTCACTTCCCCGAGAACCTGCATGAATCACCTTGGTCGCCTGCTGTGCCTCATCTTGCCGGTGTTTGCCGCCCCCCTGATCGCCGAGCCGCTGCGAGTGGGAGTGAGCTTCGCCATTCCTCCCTACGTGATCGCTCACGAGGATCGCGGCATCGAGCTCGATCTCATGCGCGAGGCGTTCGCCGGCAGCGGTCATGAGCCCGAGTTCATCTATCTGCCTTTGGAGCGGACCTTCCGCATGCTGGAGGAAGGCAAGCTGGATGCCATCATCAACATCAAACCCGGCATGTTGAGCCGCACCCACCTCTCCCAGGCGGTGATCACCTTTTACAACCGGGTCTTTACCCTCGACAAGACGGCGTTTAACACCGTGGGGGATCTGAAGACACTGCGAGTCAGCGCCTTCCAGCGGGCCAGGCAGATCCTGGGAAAGGAGTTCGCCGATTTGGTCGATCAGAACCCTGACTATGAGGAGGTGGCGAGGCAGGAGGGTCAGGTGCAGAAGTTGTTGCTGGGGCGCATGGATGCCGTGATCCTGGAGCAGAGGGTATTTTACTACTACATGACGCAACTGCTCGGGCAAGCAGAGGGCAGCGCGCGCTATCCCTACGAGCGGGTCAGACAGCATGATATCTTCCCCCCCACCCGGTACCACTTTGCCTTTCGCCAGGCGGCGCAGCAGCAGTGGTTCGATCGCCAGTTGAGCAAGATGAAGGAAGATGGTCGCTATGAGCGGATCTTTGTCGCCTATGGCACGACTTCATCCGACAGAAACATAAAAGCCAGCCCATGACGGACTGGCTTGATACTGGCTCCAGAGGAACAACAGTGTAGTGGAGCGTTACTTCATCGCGCCGCCATTTTTCAGATCAGCTTTCTGACGTTTGGCCTCGCGCTTCTCTTTCAGTGACATCTGCGGTTTTTTCTTGGCATCTTTGCCGTGATGCTGTTCTTTGTTGCTCATCATCAGACTCCAAAAATGTTACCAGGACAGTTGGAATCAAGATTCCAGCATGCCATCCGAATCATAGATCACAGTACGCTAACAGTGACGATCGTGGATCGCACTGGCACCAGCATACCCCCAGCCTCCACCGGGATCCAGCCTCGCCGGACAACGGCACCACACAGGGTACGGACCTCGTCATCCAAGTCCCGACAACCTGGGACAAACCGCCACAACCGGCTCGTATCTGGGCAAAAACCGGCAGGAAAACGCACTCAACTTGCCCTTTTGAGGCCAAGAGGACGATTACATAAGAGTCGGCCTCCGGAGTGTGTTAGGGTGAACCATCACCTGCCGCAGGAGTGCGCCATGAAAAAGCTGGAAATGAAAGATCTTACCGAGGCCGAAAAAGCCGAGATCACCCTGTTGTTGCAGAAGGCCCAGGCCCATGCCGATCACACCCTGACCAATGGGGAACGTAACAAGATCCGTGAAGAAGGGCGCCTGAAAATCGCCGAGGATCGCGCCCAGGCAGCCAAGGCGGCATCCGCGCTGGCACGGGAGAAGGCCAAGGAGCGGGCCAAGAATCAGGTGCTGCCCGAAACCTTCAACTGGGCAGACTCCGTCAGCAACAAGTACCGCAGCAAGCGATAATTTCCGTCTCTCATGTCCGGATACCTGTGCTGCCATCCGGACATGAGCCTGCATACTTCCCTTTTCCATACCGGAAATTGATAGATAACCTTCTGGTATAAAACGATTTTATCAAGATAAAACCCTAACACCTCCTCGTCGGGCCGGAATTAATACCAAGATAAAGATTGCCATGACGGAGTGAGCGTGTTCTAATCGATTTCGATGGTTCGGTAGTTCAGACCTGATTATGTTAGGCAGTCATTTTAAAGCAGTGATTTGTGCATAGAGTTGTCCCAGATGATTCTCGCCAAATAATTCTCCTTCTTTAGTGCTCCCCATACGTATTGCTGACGAAAAATCATGGATTGCTACACAAGTAGCGTTTCAACATCACTATTCAAGGAAATTATTATGTCTAACAAAATGACTGGTACCGTAAAATTCTTCAACGCTGAGAAAGGTTTTGGCTTCATCTCCCCGGCTGACGGTGGCAAAGACGTGTTCGTACACTTCTCCGCTATCCAGTCCACCAGCTTCAAAACCCTGGACGAAGGTCAGCGCGTTGAGTTCACCATCGAGCAAGGCCAGAAAGGCCCGGCTGCTGCCAACGTAGTTGGTCTGTAATTCAAGCCAGGAAGCCTTTTCGTCAATCGGAAAGTCCTTCTGCAAGAATTGAAAAAACCCGCCTAGGCGGGTTTTTTGTTATCTGGATTCCCGTCATTACCTCTCTCCCCCGCCAGAACTGCCCCTTCCCTCGAATAAAACACAAATGATAACCAATATCAATTGCATTTGATTCTTATTTGCCTAGAATGCCTGTCGACAAATGTCATCCATTTGAGGCTCAGCTCCGCCGTCCCAGTGCGACACCAAGATCCCGGGACTCAGTGGCGGGTTGAGAAACTTTCCTTCCCAGGAGTTCAGGTTTTCATGACTAGCATCCCCATTACCCCTCTCGCCACCCTGATCGTCGCCGCACTGGCCAGCCAGGCCCACGCCAGCCAGAACGAAGTCATGGTGATCACCGCCTCGGGTTTCCAGCAGAAGATCGAAGACTCTGCCGCCTCCATCTCGGTCGTGACCCGGGAACAGCTGGAGAAGCGCGCCTACCGTGACGTGACCGACGCCCTGAAAGACGTACCCGGGGTGGTGATCACCGGGGGCGGCAGCAGCAGCGACATCAGCATCCGCGGCATGGGAGCCAAGTACACGCTGATGCTGGTGGACGGCAAGCGGGTCGACAGCCGTGGCACCCGCCCCAACAGCGACGGCCCCGGCATAGAGCAGGGCTGGTTGCCGCCGCTGCAAGCCATAGAGCGGATCGAGGTGGTGCGTGGCCCCATGTCCTCCCGCTATGGCTCGGATGCCATGGGGGGCGTCATCAACGTCATCACCCGCAAGAGCACCAGCATGACGGCATGGCAGGGGTCGGTGCATGCCGACAGCACCTTCCAGGAGAACAAGGCCTCCGGTGATCTCTTCCAGACCGATGCCTACACCGCCGGCGCCCTGGTGGACGGGCTGCTTGGGATGCGCCTGAACGGCCAGCTCTCCTATCGCGGCGAGGATCAGTTCGAGAATGGCTTCGCCGAGCAGGAGATGCGCAGCGGCACCGCAGTGTTCAGCCTGACCCCGGACGAACACAACAGCTTCGACGTCGAAGTGAGCCGCGGCCTGCAAGACAGGGATCGCACGCCGGGTGAGTCCATTTCAGCCAAGGCCAAACCGAACCTGAGCACCTACGAGCGCACCAACTACGCCATCACCCATGACGGCCGCTACGACTTCGGCTCCTCCACCAGCTATCTGCAACGGGAAGAGAGCACCAATCCGGGTCGGCAGATGAAGATGATCAACACCATAGCCGACACCCATACCCAGATCATCCTGGGGGATCACTACCTCAGCGTCGGCGGCCAATACCGCTACGAGGATCTGCAGGATCAGGGCAACCAGCTGAATGTGGCCCATCGCACCGACCAGCTGACCCGCTGGAGCTGGGCCCTGTTCGTCGAGGACGAGTGGGCCCTGACCGACAGCTTCGCCCTCACAGGCGGCGTGCGCATGGACAGGGATCAGAACTACGGCAGCCACTGGAGTCCGCGTCTCTACGGGGTCTGGCACCCCGCCGAATTCTGGACCCTGAAGGGCGGCGTCTCCACCGGCTACCGCTCCCCCGATCTGCGCATGTCTGCGGCCAACTGGGGTCAGGCCACCGGCGGCGGCACCCAGGATGGCATGTTGGTCGGCAGTCCGGCCCTTCAGCCGGAGAAGAGCGTCAGCGAGGAAATAGCCCTGTTGTGGGATGGCCAACAGGGGCTCAACGCCGGGCTGACTCTGTTCAATACCGACTTCAAGGACAAGATTGCCGAGACCCGTCGCTGCACCAGCAAGCAGGATCCCGCCTGCACCCTGAACGGTCACACCTATGACTTCATCAGCGATCGCATCAACGTCGACGAGGCCAACATGCGCGGGGTGGAGGGCACGGCCAACTGGGCCATCAACCCCCAGTGGTCCCTGGCCTCCAGCTACACCTTCACCCAGTCCGAGCAGAAGAGCGGCCCCATGGCGGGCCTGGCACTGAACCAGATGCCGCGCCACATGTTCAACACCACGGTCGACTGGCAGACCAGCGAGGCGGTCGGCCTCTGGTCTCGGGTCAACTTCCGCAGCAAGACCTCGGACTACCTGAGCCGGGTCAAGATGGCCGAGGGCACCCCCTCCTACACCTTCTTCGACACCGGCCTGGTCTACAAGGCCAATCAGGCGCTGAGCGTCACCGCCGGCATCTACAACCTGCTGGACAAGAAGGTAGACTACGCCAGCTACGGCACCGTGCTGGATGGACGCCGCTACAACCTGGGGCTGACCTACCAGTTCTGATCCTCTCGGGTGCGAGAAACGCAAAAGGCCCGCCGAGTGCGGGCCTTTTCATGGGCGACGGGAGGGGAACTATCAGCGCGGCAGGCTGATCCTGGCCTCCAGGCCGCCCTCGGCACGGTTGTGCAGGGTCAGCTCGCCGCCGTGCTGATGCACCAGGGTGCGGGCGATGGCGAGCCCCAGCCCCACACTGCCCGACTCTGTGTTGCGGGCCTCGTCGAGGCGCACGAAGGGCTTGAACACCTCCTCCAGCTGGCCCGGGGCTATGCCGGGCCCCCGATCGCAGACCAGGATCAGCAGCTCGGATTCGGTTCGCTCCAGGGACACCTCGGCCCCGCCCGCGTACTTGATGGCGTTGCCGATGAGGTTTTGCAGCACCCGGCGCAGGGTATTGGCACGGCAGGCGTAGACCTGCTTGCCCTCGGCCAGGCAGATGACGGGCTGGCCGGTATCCGCATAGTCATCGCACAGGCTCTCCAGCAGGCTGACCAGATCCAGCTCCCGGGTCGCCTCCTGCTGCCCCTCTTCCCGGGCGAAGCTCAGGGTCGCCGCCAGCATCTGCTCCATCTGTTGCAGGGTCTGCTGGAATCGCTCCTTGTCCTCGCCGTCTGCCAGAAATTCGCTGCGCAGCCGCAGGCTGGTGATGGGGGTGCGCAGGTCATGGGAGATGGCGGCCAGCATCCGGGTCCTGTCCTGCACGAAGCGATCGAGCCGGGTGTGCATGCGGTTGAAGGCCTGGATGGACTCGCGGATCTCGGTGGGCCCCTCCTCGCGCAGGGGCTCTATGTCCTCCCCGCGCCCCAGCCTGTCGGCGTTGGCGGCCAGCTGCTTGAGGGGCAGGGTCGCCCGGCGGAACAACCAGATCATCAGGCCTATCACCAGGCTCGCCACCAGCAGCAGGTTGAGGGTGGTCTGCCAGGACCAGCTTACCGCCTCCTTGTCCACCAGGGAGCTGAACTGCAGCCAGCCCCCGTTGGGCAGCTGGATGGAGCCATAGAGCCGCATGTCCTGGGGTGGCGGCATGCCGTTGCGATCCTTCATCATGCGGTTGTGGTGCTGCCAGGCCCGGCTGCGCTGTATGTCCTGCTTCAGCTCGGCGCTGATCTCCACCGACAGGGACGACGGATACCCGAGCTTGGCCCGCACCAGCTTCTCGAAGCGGGGGCTGCGGTTGTCCGGTTGCAGCGGCTCGTCGGCGAGGCGCAGCAGCAGGGTCTCGCTGCGGCTCGCCTTGAGGATCTCGTGATAGAGGGAGGGGGGGGAGAGGGAGAGCAGCCGCACCACAGAGATGATCCGCTGCATGGCGTTGCGGCTGTTGACGTAGCCGAGCGCCTCCTCCCGATCCGAGCGGTAGATCTGAATGCTGAGCAGCTGGATCAGCACCAGTCCCGCCAGGGCCACCAGCACTATCTGGCCGGTCAGCCCCTTGGGCAGCAGCCTGGCGAAGAAGCCCTTGATCATGCCGGTCTCACTCCTGGGTCACGTCGGCGGCGAACAGATAACCGCCGCCCCAGATGGTCTTGATGAGCTCGGGATTCTTGGGATCCCGCTCCAGCTTGCGCCGCAGCCGGCTCACCAGGGTATCTATGGCGCGATCGAAGGCGACCGCCTCCCTGCCACGGGCCAGATCCAGCAGCTGATCCCGGCTCAGCACCCGCTGGGGCCGCTCCAGAAACACCTTGAGCAGATCGAATTCGGCGGTGGAGAGGCTCATCCCCACCCCCTCCTCGTCCACCAGCTCGCGGCGATTGATGTCGAGCAACCAGCGATCGAAGCGCAGATCCCGGGTCAGGGCCTCGGGGACGGGCTGGCTCTCCGCCTGGGTGCGGCGCATCACCGCCTTGATGCGGGCCAGCAGCTCCCGCGGGTTGAACGGCTTGGCGAGGTAGTCGTCCGCCCCCATCTCCAGGCCTATGATGCGGTCCGTCTCCTCCCCCATGGCGGTGAGCATGATGATGGGCAGGCGGGACTTCACCCTGAGCTCGCGACACAGAGTCAGGCCATCTTCCCCCGGCATCATCAGATCCAGCACCAGCAGATCGAACTCCCGCTCGTCCAGCAGCCGCTTCATCTCCTTGCCATCCCGGGCACAGCTGACACGCATGCCGTGTTGTTCCAGAAAGCGCTTGAGCAGATCGCGGATCTCGCTGTGATCGTCGACCACCAGAATATGAGGGCTGCCTTGGTTCATCATCATCTCTCCGTTATCGAGCTGGGGCGATTATACGAGAATCAATCGGGCGGGTTGTGTCAAAGTGTGCCAGAGCGCCAAGATGCCACACTCTGCTACAAAATAGGCTTCAACTGGCAAAATTCAGACACTTCCACGGTGTTTACTGGATACCAAGGCGAAACAGCCTCTACCCGTATTCATCCGACAGGAGTTACCCATGAAAAAGCTGACCAAGACCCTGCTGACCGCCACCCTGATCCTCGGCCTGCCGCTGGGCGCCTATGCCGCCAGCGAGGCCGTCTCCACCGCCCAGCCGACCCAGGCCACGGCGGCCGGTTGCCCCATGGACGGTTCCGGCATGATGGGCGGCAAGCACCACGGCGGTCGCCACGACAAGATGGCCCGCATGAAGAACATGACCCCGGAACAGATCCAGGCTCACCTGCAACAGCGCTACGACAAGATTGAAGATCCGGCCAAGAAGGCCGAGTTCGTTAAAAACCTCGGCCTGCGTGCCGATGGCATGATCAAGCACGCAGAGGTGATGAAGCAGTTCGCAGAAGCGAACCAGTAAGTCGAGGTCATGAAGCAGTTCGCAGAAGCGAACCAGTAAATCGAAGCAAACCAGCAAGCAAGAAAACGACAGGGTGGCCATGGCCACCCTGTTTTTTTCGTGTCCGCTCAACTGTCCTGTCCTGCGACTGACGCCGCCAGGGCGCCACTTTTCTGCCTCCCTGCACCGGGATATGTGAGCGATAACAAACGTTTCATGTTCGAAATAGCTAATAATGACGGCTCAAACAACAGGATCGGGCAAGGCCCCGGCCACAGTGGACAGGAGTCGTTATGGGGTGGAGTCTGGGCACAATCAAGGGACGATATACAGCGGTCTTCGTGGGATTCATGGCGCTGGTGTGCGCCCTGACGGTGATCGGCATCCAGATCTGGATCAAGCCGGCGCTGCAGAAGGCCGGTGAACAGAATGTGGCGCTGCGGGTCAGCGAGATAGCCACCGACATCCGCGACCAGCTCAACGGGGTGCAGAGCCAGTCCCGCAGCATCACCCAGCTAGTAGCCCAGCTGCCGAGCGAGCAGATAGACGCCTTGCTGCCCGCCCTCATCGATCAATATGGCAACGCCATGGTCTTCGGCGGCGGCATCTGGCCCCTGCCGGAGAAACGGGAGGCGGGCCGCGCCAAGTTCAGCACCTTCTATCACAGGGACGCGGCCAACGCCCTCATCCCCAACACCTACTGGAACTCGGCCGAGGCGCCGAACTACTTCGAGCAACCCTGGCACAAGGCGGGACAGCAGGCCCCTCGCGGCATGTGCGTCTGGGCGGCGGCCTACAAGGACGGTGCCAGCCAGCAGCCGAGAACCAACTGCGCCATGGGGATCTACAAGGACGGGGCCCTCTACGGGGTATCGACCATAGATGTGACCCTGGGTTTCTTCAACGATCTGGTGGCCAGGAAGGAGCAGGAGATCGGCGGCCAGGTGATGATCGTCGAGGCTGACGGCAAGATCCTGAGCAAGAACGCCCGCCTCGGCGGCGATGTGGTGCTCGGCAACCTCTCCGCCCACGCCGACTACCCCTTCGCCGGAGCCATCGCCGGCCTGCTCGGCCAAGACGCGAGCAAGGGCTTGCTGCGCGCCAGCTTCCAGGATCAGGGGGAGGAGCAGACCCTGCTGATGGAGGCCATCGACGGCACTCCCTGGCTGCTCGCCACCGCCCTGCCGACCCGCATCCTGACCCAGGACAGCCGGGACGTGCTCGCCACTTTGGCCAGCATACAGTTGCCCCTGGTGGGGCTGCTGTTCGTGCTCATGGTGCTGGCCATCAGCCAGCTCGGCAGCCGGCTGCAGACCCTCAAGCTCAACATCGACGCCCTCAGCGCTGGCGATGCGGATCTGACGGCCCGCATCCAGGTGAAGGGCCATGACGAGCTGGACAGCATAGCCCTGTCGGTGAACCGCTTCATCGCCTACCTGCAGCAGATGATGGTGCAGGTGACAGACGCCACCGACCTCATCACCCGGGAGCTGGCACAGCTCGATCAGCAGACCGGTCAGGCCCGACGGATCCTGGGGGAACACGCCAGCGAGACGGATCAGGTGGTCACCGCCCTCACCGAGCTCAGCTCCACCGCCGACAGCGTGGCCCAGCACGCCAGCGACTCGGCGAGCTTCACCGAGGCCGCCAATGGCCAGGCCGCCAACTCGCGCAAGGTGGTGGGATCGGCCTCCGCCAGCGTGGTGGCCCTGATCGACGAGGTGGATCTCGCCGCTGCCAAGGTGCTGGAGATGCAGGAGGATGCCAAGCAGATCGGCAGCGTGCTCGGGGTGATAGGCGGCATCGCCGCCCAGACCAACCTGCTGGCGCTCAACGCCGCCATCGAGGCGGCCCGGGCCGGGGAGCAGGGACGCGGCTTCGCCGTGGTGGCCGACGAGGTGCGCGCCCTGGCGGCCCGCACCCAGAACAGCACAGCCGAGGTGGGCAGCATGCTGTCGCGCCTCACCCAGGGGGTGGCCGAGGCCGTGGTCGCCATGGAGCAGACCAAGCGCAGCTGCCAGGCCGCAGCCGACACCACGGGTCAGGTCACCGGCGGGCTCGACAGCATGGCCGACTCCGTGGTGCAGATCCACGATCTCAGCAGCCAGATCGCCACCGCCGCCGAGGAGCAGAGCCGGGTGACCGAGGAGATCAACCGCAACATGGTGAGCATTCGCGACATGTTGAACCTGCTGGTGCAAAACGGCAGCCAGACCGAGCAGAGCGCAGCGTCACTGCTTGGATCCAATCGCCAGTTGCTGGCCCTGGTGCGCCGCTTCAAGGTGTGATGACGAACGCCAGCCAGCAAAAAGGGGCCGAGGGCCCCTTCTTTCATGCACGTCGTTCAGACTCAGGCCTTGGCTTTGTCGGCCAGGTTCAGGGTCTTGACGGTCTCGCCTTCGAACTTGATCACCACGTTCTTCTGGGCCACTTCGGAATCCTTCAGCAGGGACTTGGTGGTCTCGGCCAGCAGCGGAGAGGCCTTGTTCAGGGCGCTCAGATCATAGGTCCACACTTCCAGACCGGCATCGGTCTTGGTGCTGGCCGGGGCGCCCAGCTTGTCCTTGATGGCCTGCTTGTTGGAGCCGCCTTCCTTGATATCCAGGGCCTTCTTGATCGCTTCGTTGGAGGCGGTGTCCATGGCGGTACCGGCCATCTCTTTGGCGGTGCTGGTGACGCTGCTGGTCACGGAATCGGTCAGGGAGTCCATCAGGCCGGCGTGGGCAACCAGAGGCAGGGCGGTCAGGGCAATCAGGAGGCACTTTTTCATTAAGATAGATCTCACAGGAATGAAAGAGCGCGCATCAAACCAGTGAGCTCGATTGGAGTCAAGATGATCCCAAGGTCAAGCCGCATTCGGGGGGGACGCAGGACGATACCCTGGACAGGGCGACCGGGGACGGATAGCGGCTCCCCCTAGCCAGAGAGCTGATCCTTGCCCGCCAGCTTGGCCCGATAGAGCGCCCTGTCCACCCTCGCCATCAAGTGGTTCAGCGGCTCATCCGGCATGGACTCCACCAGACCGAAACTCAGGGTGATGGGCTCCACCCCCTTGACCCTGGCATGGCCCAGTCGCTGTCGCAGCTTTTCGGCGACCACCTGGGCCTCCGCCAGACGGGTGTTGGGCAGCACCAGCATGAACTCGTCGCCCCCCCAGCGGGCCAGCAGATCGATCTCGCGGATGGCGTCGCGCGTCAGGCGCACTATGTCGATCAGAGTCTGATCCCCCACCCCGTGGCCGTGGCGATCGTTGATCTGCTTGAAGTCGTCCACATCCATGGCGATCACGGCGAAGGGCTCCTTGAAGCGCCGGGCGCGCTCATACTCCAGCCTGACGGCCTGCTCCAGCCGATAGCGGCTGGCGGCCCCGGTCAGGGAGTCCGTCTCCGCCAGGCGGCGGTTCTCCTCCACCTGATGTTGCAGCGCCAGGTTGAGCCGCTCCAGCTCGGCGGTGCGCTCCGCCACCTGCTGCTCCAGGGAGCGATTTTGCAGCTCCAGCCGGGCGTAGAGCTCCCGCTGGGCATGAATGTTACGGTGCGCCCCTATCATCCTGGCCACGGACCCGTCGGGGTTGCGCGCTATGATGCGGCCACAATCCTCTATCCAGATGAAGTCGCCGTTGCGGCAGCGACAGCGGTACTCGGCCCTGTAGTCTGGAGCCTGCCCGCTCAGATAGGCATCGAAGCGGGACATCACCCGCGGCAGATCGTCCGGGTGGATGATGTTCTCCCAGGTGAACACTGTGTTGTCGAGGGTGTGCGGCTGATAGCCCAGCATCTGGTACCAACCCGGATTGCGATAGACGAAGCCGGTGTTGGCATTCCAGTCCCAGATCCCGTCGCTGATGACCTCCAGAATGCCGTGTACGGCCGCTTCATTGAGATCCGAGATCCTGATAGTGTCATTGTCCTGCAGCATGGAAACCATCCTTGTTCTGCGACCCCGCGCCACTGCGGGTGACTCGAGTCCGACTGTTGAACATCATTGAAAAATGCGGCCGCCTGCCGGGCCACCCGACGACGACTGCCTGCCTGCAACCCCTGTCATGACAAGGTTATCGGCCGCCTCAGGCTCTCCTGAATAACAGTAGCAGCAGAGCCTCCCGCCAGTTTTGAGCGCCGTCACGCCATTCCCACTTTGTTGGTTCGCCAGATTGCACCAGCGCGGTGCACACCTTTGGCGCAGCCCTGCCCAAATTGGGCGCCTCTCGTCCACCCATCGGGAGGTGATGAAATAAATCATTGAATAAATAGGGAAAAATTGTTGGCGCAATATTTGCCTTTGTCTTGGTGAACCACCAAGGATTGGGGACATTGCATGAAATTAATCACTGCCATCATCAAGCCATTCAAGCTCGATGACGTTCGCGAAGCCATGGCCACCCTCGGCGTCGAGGGGCTGACCGTCTCTGAGGTCAAGGGGTTTGGTCGCCAGAAGGGGCACACCGAGCTCTATCGGGGCGCCGAATACCAGGTGGATTTCCTGCCCAAGGTGAAGCTGGAGATCGCCACCCTGGCCGACAACGTCGAGCAGATCATCGATGCCATCAGCAAGGCCGCCCACACCGGCAAGATAGGTGACGGCAAGATCTTCGTCTACGACCTGCAGGCAGCCGTGCGGATCCGCACCGGCGAGACCGACGCAGACGCCCTTTGATACAACTGGAACCGAGGAATACGACATGGAAGAGTTGATCACATCCGTTAGCGAGCTGCGCTATGCACTCGACACCTTCTACCTGCTGATCTCCGGCGTGCTGGTCATGTGGATGGCCGCCGGGTTCGCCATGCTGGAGGCGGGCCTGGTCCGCGCCAAGAACACCACAGAGATCCTGACCAAGAACATCCTGCTCTATGCCATCGCCTGCGTCATGTACCTGCTGGTTGGCTACAACATCATGTACGTGGACAACGGTGCCGGCGGCTGGCTGCCGAGCTTTGGCAGCCTGATGGGCAGCCAGGCCGAGGATGCGGGCCACTCCCTGCACGCCGACTTCTTCTTCCAGGTGGTGTTCGTGGCGACTGCCACCTCCATCATCTCGGGCGCAGTGGCCGAGCGGATGAAGCTCTGGTCCTTCCTGCTGTTCTGCGTGGTGATGACCGGCTTCATCTACCCCGTTGAAGGCTACTGGAGCTGGGGCGGCGGCTTCCTCAAAGAGGCGGGCTTCTCCGACTTCGCAGGCTCAGGCATAGTCCACATGGCGGGCGCCGCCGCGGCCCTGGCTGCCGTGCTGCTGCTCGGCCCCCGTCGCGGCAAATATGGCAAGCAAGGGGAGATCTACCCCATCCCCGGCTCCAACCTGCCGCTCGCGACCCTGGGCACCCTGATCCTCTGGATGGGCTGGTTCGGCTTCAACGGCGGCTCCCAGCTGGCGCTCTCCAGCGCCGCTGACGCCACCGCCATCGGCACCGTCTTCGTCAACACCAACGCCGCCGCGGCCGCCGGTGTGGTCGGCGCCCTGCTGGTCAGCAAGCTCACCTGGGGCAAGGCGGATCTCACCATGATCCTCAACGGCGCCCTCGGCGGCCTGGTGGCCATCACCGCCGACCCGGCCTCCCCCAGCCCGCTGTTCGCCAGCCTGATCGGCGTCCTGGCCGGTGCCCTGGTGGTCTACGCCATCGTCGCCTTCGATCGCCTGAAGATCGACGATCCGGTCGGCGCCATCTCGGTACACGGGGTGTGCGGCCTGTTCGGCCTGATGGTGGTGCCCTTCTCCAACGCGAGCGCCACCTTCGGTGCCCAGTTGCTGGGTGCCGCCACCATCTTCGGCTGGGTCTTTGCCGTCTCTCTGGTCGTCTGGAGCCTGCTCAAGGCCACCATGGGTCTGCGGGTCAGCGAAGAGGAAGAGATGATGGGCGTGGATGTGCACGAGTGCGGCATCGATGCCTACCCCGAGTTTGTCAGCGTCAAATCCAGCATCTAAGAGCGCCATCTGCTTGTGGGGCCCGGGGGACACCTCGGGCCCCGTTCTTTTTTGGGGCGCCCTCAACGCCCCTTGAAGGCGGGGTGATGCAGCTGGCGATAATGGCTCGGGGCCAGCCCGTGCTGGCGCTTGAAGGCGGTGGAAAAGTGGTATTCGTTCTTGAAACCGCACTGGGCGGCCAGCAGCTTCACCGGATCGGCCCGGCTCGCCAGCAGGAGTGCCGCCCGCTGCAAGCGCAGCCGTTGCAGCAGCGCCATGGGGGCCAGCGCAAAGTGCTGCTGACAGAGACGATAGAGCTGGCGCTCGGAGAGGTGCAGCGCCCCGGCCATTCGTCCTATGTCCCAGCACTCGGCCAGGGATTCTTTCAGCATCAGCTCGAGGCGCAGGGCCTGCCGCTCGCCACGACTCTGCCCCTCCCCCTTTTGCAGCAGGCGGCGCAGGTAGAAGCCGAGCTGCTCCACCAGGAGCGCGCTGAGCAACGGGTCCTGATGGCGCTCCTGCTCCGCATAGAGGTTCTCTATGGTGCGAAGCAGGGTCCCCTGCTGGGAGGTGCAGCCCAGACGAGGGCGGCTCGCGAAGGCATCCCAGGGGGAGTCCTTGTGCAGCAGCAGCCACACCAGATCCCAATCACCCCTAGCCGCCGGTTGTGGCTGCTCTGGCGCTGGCGGCTCTGGCAACTGCCTCTCCGGTAATAGCGCCTCTGGCAATCGGTAGCAGAGCGGTTCCCCCGCCGGGATCAGGGCCCACTCCCCGACTTGCAGCCGCTCAAGACGATCGCCAATCAACACCTCCCCCTCGCCCCCCAGGGTCAGCAGAAAACAGTGCACATCGGCAAAGCGGCGGGAAATGCGATAACGGGTCTTGAGACGGGAATAGCCCGCCAGCCAGACCCGCTCCTGGCCGAGGGCGGGCAACAGGCTGTCGCAGCAGATCTGCTCGCGGCAGTCGGGGGAGACGTCAATGACCTCAAGATTGGCAGTTTCAGACATCATCAGGACGGGCTCAGCCATGTCGAAGGATTAGGCCAGAGCATAACATCAAGGATATCAACTCACAGGAGACAGGCCATGCATATCCATCACGTCGCCATCTGGGCGCAGGATCTGGAGGCGCTCAAGGCATTCTACTGCACCCTGTTTGGCGGGCAGGCCAATGAGCGCTACCACAACCCGACCAAACAGTTTTCGTCCTACTTCGTGCGCTTCGAGGAGGGCGCCAGCCTGGAGCTGATGCATACCCCCACTCTGCTCCCAGCGGATCTCGACCTGCCGCACCCGTTGCAGGGGCTGGCCCATATTGCCTTTTCCCTCGGCAGTGTGGAGGCGGTAGATCAGATGACGGCACGCCTCAAGCTGCTGAAAAGCGCCGAGGTGAAACACCTGGACGGCCCCCGCTGGACCGGCGACGGCTATTACGAGAGCACCTTTCTGGATCCCGAAGGCAACCGGCTGGAGCTGACCATCTAATGGCTGAATGATCCCCTCACCCTGCCCTCTCCCAAAGGGAGAGGGGATAAAGCTGCATCCAGAATATGATCACCAGCCATGTCGATTCGGTTGACGGAAAAAATAGTCAGCCAAGTAGGTTCGATTAGCGAAGCGTAATCGGACAGCGGTAACGGTATTGCTCCCTTCTCCCGTTTATTAAAAAAGGAGGAGAAGGGCTGGGGATGAGGGGAGGGAGGAAGGAAGGAAAAAAGAGATTACGTGGTAAACGTTTGGGCTGAGTGTAGCGAAGCCCAACATCCGAGATAACTGTATAGACAAGCATTAACATGACTTGATATTATTGAAAGTATAAATCACATCTTTATCTGTATTTAAAATTACAACACCATATGCTTTCTACCAACCTAAATAAAGAGGAGTTTATGATTCTATATAGAGGGGTAAAAGATCCCATCGAGGATGGACTATATGACAACCCATATATAAAAAACCCAAGAAAACCTAGAAACACAAATGAATTAACTCACTCTATCACAGATGAATGGTTTGAGATTGAATTTGGTATAAAAGCAAGAAGTAGAACTATTTTCTGCTCAACGGATAAGGAACAGGCTGTTATTCATGGACATCCATATGTAATTTCCTTCCCAGAAGGAGGAGAATTTATTTTCAGTGAACAAATATATGATTTCACTGAAATAGAAGGTGAGCTAGGAAAAAAATCCCAAGAGAATAAAGATGAAGTAGAAAAGTGGCTAGCTAGTAAAAATTACCAAAAGGTGGGAACAGTAAATGAAATACCTGTTGATTTTTGTGGAGAAATTATGGCCTGCTGTGAAAAATATGTTGTGCAAAAAATCAAATAACTCTAGCGCATATGTTTTTCTTAAAAAATTAGAATTACTACAAATAAATGGATTTAAATTTGAAAAAGAACTAGGTGGTGAGAGTGCACTAAGCAGTTTATATGCTAGTGAAGATAAGAAAGTTGTTTTCAAATTTCTTATCTCACCAAGGAATGATATTGAATTAGAAAAATTCAAGCTAGAATATTCCGTCTTAAAAGAAAATAGAGCCAATTCAATAAGGGGTGATATATCTCTTTTTTATGGCCCCCCTACTAGCTACCCACTGCCTACGATTAAATATCCATTCACTCAAAAACTCTCTGGTCTAGTAAGTTTTTTTGGTTATGAATATGAAGAAGGGACCCTGTTGTCAGATTTGGATACAGCTAAATATTCACTAGAAGATAAAATAAAGCTTTTACATCGTCTTGCATCGGGATTGAACTACTTCAATCAAACGGGATACTCTCATCGAGACCTGCATCCAGAAAACATTCTACTCCTTGACGGATATACAATGAATCATTTTGATAATGAGATTGAAAATAATGATCCGAGGATTAAATTTCTTGATATGGGGAGTTGCCAGAGCAATCATGGCACGGAAAACACATTTCCATATATAAAACGAGATGCTGATGAATTACTCGTATATACAGAGAGTAATAAACGTCTATATTCATCATTTACTTCTATGCCACCCGACTTTCTAGAGAAAGGTACAAATACACTTAACTATGATACGTGGTCTTTTGGTGTGTATGCATATCATTTAATTTTTGGAACACTTCCTTTTACAATTAACGGAATAGAGGATGTGACAAATTTAAGACATATTAAAGAAAAAGATCAAGATTACTTAAAAAACATGGCTTCATTGCATGTTGGTCTACGTCTAATATTAAATCACTTATTGTCAGCAGACGGTAATGAAAGACCATCAATAGATTCAATAGTAAGATTATTCTCTTGGTTAGTATATAGAAAAGAGGATTTTCAGGAAGTTGAATTTGTTCAATCTGTTATACATAATAATGGGTTTGATCCATATCATGACCCTCTAGATGACATTTATTAAATGTAATAATAAGCATATTTCGTAAACTCCAGATTGATACTACCTCAATTTATTAAGATATAAAGTCAAGCGGCAGTATATATATTTACCGCCGCCATCAATCACTCCCCCAACCTCTCCGCCAATCCGGAATAACGCTCGGTCTTTTTCCGTACCGCCTGTGCCAGCAGGGCGCGATCGCCGTAGAGATCGAGGCGCGCCTTGGCGCGGGTGATGCCGGTATAGACCAGCTCGCGGGTCAGCAGCGGGCTGGGGCTGTCGGGCAGCACCAGCACCGTATGGGCAAACTCCGACCCCTGGGATTTGTGGATTGTCATGGCGTAGACCGTCTCGTGGGGGGGCAGGCGGCTGGGCAACAGGGCCCGCAGAGTGCCGTCCGGCTGCTCGAACCATACCTTGAGCCGCCCGCTTTCGTCCGGCAGGCAGAGCCCCATGTCGCCGTTATAGAGGCCGATGCCGTGATCGTTGCGCACCACCATCACGGGGCGACCCGCATACCAGTCGCCATCGCGGGCAATCAGGCCAGCCCGTGACAGGGCCAGTTCGAGCCGCTCGTTGAGCCCCAGCACCCCGAAGGGGCCGTCCCGCAGGGCGCAGAGGATCTGAAAGCCGTTGAACGCCTTGAACACGGCCGCCGGATCTTCCCCGGCCCGGGCCGCCTTCAGATAGCTGCCGTAACCGGCGACCCCCTCTGCAATCAGCTCGTCATAGGCTTCCCCCGCCCAGGGGTGCAGGCTGATGTCGGCAAATCCTGCACTCCAGACCGCTTCCACCGCGGCGGCATCACCGCCGTTGCAGGCCCGCGCCAGCTGGCCTATGCCCGAATGCTGATCGAAGCGCCAGCTCTTGGAGAGCAGACAGAGGCTGTCGCGCACCGGGGCGCCTGCGGGCGAGCCCTGCAGGCGGTAGCCGGTCTGGCGGGAGAGCCACTCTGCCTGCGCCGGGCTGATGCCCTGCGAGGTAAAGCTGCAGATATCGCCGAGTACGGCCCCCGCCTCCACCGAGGCGAGCTGATCCTTGTCGCCGAGCAGGATGAGACGAGCGTGGCCGGGCAGGGCGTCCAGCAGGCGCGCCATCATGGGCAGGTCGACCATGGAGGCCTCGTCCACCACCAGCAGGTCCAGATGCAGCGGGTTGCCTGCGTGGTGGCGGAACTGGCTGCGCCCGGGGATCACCCCGAGCAGCCGGTGCAAGGTGCCCGCCTCGGTGGGGATGGCCTCCACGACCTCGGGGGGCAGATCCAGGGCCTGCAGGGCAGAGCCGATACTCTCGGTCAGGCGCGCCGCCGCCTTGCCGGTGGGGGCCACCAGCCGGATCGCCGGGGCCTTGCCCCCTTGCAGGCCGGTTTCCACCAGAATGGCGAGCAGCTTGGCCACCGTGGTGGTCTTGCCGGTGCCGGGGCCGCCTGAGATCACCGCGAAGGGGCGCGCCGCCGCCGTGGCCGCCGCCAGCTTCTGGCCGTTGCAGCAGAGCGCCTCGGGCACCAGGGTATCGAGCGCACTCAAGTCGCTGGCCGCCTGGGCGCTCCCCAGCAGCGCCTCTATGGCGGGCCAATCCACTTCATTGAGGAACACCAGATCCAGATACTTCTCGACGAAGTGGCGGGCCGAGAAATCGGGGGCGAGGCGGGCCTTGAGCAGCGCTCCGAATACCAACCCATGGTCGCGGGCAAAGAGCCGCGACAGGGCCGGGGCTATCTCGGGCCATTCGGCGCGTTCACTTAACGCGCGCAGATGGCGGGCCACCCCCAGCTCGAAATCGTGATAACGGGTGAGGTAGAGGCGCCCGTGCCAGAGCCGCAGCGGCCAGCGGGGGGTGAGCCCGTCATCCTGCTCGGTGCCAACCAAGGGGCAGGCCGCAAACAGGGCGGGCCAGCTCGCTGGATCCGCCAGATCCCCCAGCAGATCCCGGCTCTGATCCGGATCCAGCCCGAAGGGACGCAGGGATCCGGCAGCGAGCATTTCAAGCGGCAGGCAGACATGGCCGCGCCCCAGCTCGAAGCAGGCGAGCGCGGCCCCCAGCACCAGCTCGGGGCCGCCGCCCAGATCGGCCACCAGCTTGGCAAATTGCAGATCCAGCTGGCGGATACGCCCCGCCAGCGCCAGGGCTTTCAGCCGTTCGATCATACCGTCGCTCTTCATCTCGCCCCTCATGCCTCTGCCTTGTTTGGTTTTTCTAAACGATGATCGTCAGGCATCACACCTTTACTAAACAACTTGTCGAGCCCCAGCACCAGTTCACGGCTCGGACGGGTATGGAATACTCCCCCTTGCGGCATGCCGCGCAGGAACAGATAGAAGACCCCGCCAAAGTGCTGGTCGAAGTCGTAGCCCGGCAGCCGCAGGCTGAGCAGCCGGTGCAGCGCCAGGGAATAGAGCTGGTATTGCAGGTCGTAGCGATGCTCAGCCATGGCCCGCTCCAGCGCCGGACGGCTGTAGTCGGCCGGGCTCATGCCGAGATGGTTGGATTTGTAGTCGAGCAGATACCAGCGCCCCTGCCACTCGAACACCAGATCGATAAAGCCCTTGAGCATCCCCTGCACAGTAGCGAAGCCGAGCGGCTTGTTGCCCCGCGACAGGGGGTCGTGCTGCTGGCAGAGGGCGGTGAGCGCCGGTGCCGTCACCCGTCCCATGGGCAGGAAGAACTCCAGCTCCACCTGCTTGCGCTCGGGGGCCAGCTCCCGCAGCCGCACCGGCTCCCCAAAGCCGGTATCCAGCGGGGTATCCAGCACCGCCTCCACCTGCTGTTGCAGCACCGGGGCCCAGCTCTCGTCGAAGCCATCTTGCGCCAGCAGGCCAGCGATATGCTGCGCCAGCGGCTCGCCCGCCGCGCTCTCGAAGTCTATGGTCTCGAACAGGCTGTGCAGCAGGGTGCCGGGGCGCGCCCCTTTCGGGAAGGTGAAGATGGAGGGCTGGGGCGCCTCCTCTTCCTGCACTGCGGCAGCCGCCTCGGTCACCACCTCGTCATCGAAGCCGGGGTTCGCCAAGACCCCCTTGCCGTGGCCGTTCCCCTGGGCCGCCAGCCCGGAGTAGGAGCTGATCCACCAGTCCCGCTCAAGGGAACCGGTAAAGTGGCGCACCTGGGGCTCGCCCAGTTGCTCCTCCTCTAGCGGCAGCGGGGCCGGACGGGTGAGCGAGGGCTCACAGACCACCACACCGGGCAGCGCCTGTGCCAACTCGGTCAGGGCGGTCGCCAGGGTTTCGGCGTCCCCCTCTTCCCCCTTTTGCAGCAGATAGCCGATGGCGGTGTGGTGCAGCTCTGTCTTCTCCGACTTGCCGTTGCCCGAGCGCACCGGCGCCAGCCCCAGCCAGGTGGCGTAGACGCCCCGGGTCAGCGCCACATAGAGCAGCCGCAAATCTTCGGCGAGGCGCTCCCTGTCCGCTTCGGCCAAGGAACCCTCGGCGCCGGTCAGATCGAGAATGGTGCGATTGCCCCCCTCGTCCGCCTCGTGATAGAGCGGGGTCTCGGCGGTTCTGTGGCTGCAGATGAAGGGCAGGAACACCAGCGGATACTCCAGCCCCTTGGATTTGTGGATGGTGACTATCTGCACCAATTTCCGCTCGGATTCGAGGCGCAGTACCTGCTCGGCATCCTGGCCGCTCGGGCGACTCACCGCCTCCCCCAGCCAGCGCAGCAGGGCATATTCCCCATCCAGCTCGCTGCTCGCCTGTTGCAGCAGCTCGCCGAGATGGAGGAAGTTGGTCAGCCGCCGCTCGCCATAGGGGCTCGCCAGCAGGGAGGAGGCAAGGTTGCGTCGATGCAGCAGGGCCCGCAACATGGCCAGCACGCCGCGGCGATGCCAGATCTGGCGGTACTCCATAAACTCCTGCACCGCACTCTCCCAGGCCCGCTCGTCGCTGGCCAGCCCATCGAGCGCTTTGGCATCCAGATCGAACAGCCCGGTGGCGAGCGCCGCCCGCAGGCTCCGCTCTTCACTCGGGTTCTGGCAGGCGTGCAAAATCAGCAGTATCTCCCGTGCCTCCACCTGCTCCAGCACGCTCTCGCGGTTCGACAGGTAGACGGAGGCGATGGCGAGCCGCGCCAGCTCCTGCTGCACCAGCTTGCCCTCGGCGCCGGTGCGCACCAGCACGGCGATATCCCCGGCCTTCACCGCCTTGTCACCGATCAATGCCTTGCCCTCGCGGGCCAGGGTCAGCAGGCGGTGGATCTCGGCGGCGGTGGCGCGGGCCATCTTGCTCTGGTAATCCCCCCGGTTGAAGGTGGGCTGGCCGCTCAGCTGCCAGCAGTGGAGCACAGGGGCGGTAACGCCATCCAGCAGCAGCGCCTTGCTCTTGCCCTGCGCCTCCACCGGCAGGAAGGGGATATCCGCCTCGTAGATAAAGGGATCCTTGGCCCGCTCAAACAGGCCGTTGACCGCCCCCACCAGCGCACCGCTGGAACGCCAGTTGCGCCCGAGGGTGTAGTGGGCGCTCACATTTCGCCGCGCCTGAATGTAGGTAAAGATGTCGGCGCCGCGAAAGCCGTAGATGGCCTGCTTGGGGTCACCGATCATCAAGAGCGCCGTGTCTGTGTGGCCACCGTAAAGACGGTGGAAGATACGGTACTGCTGGGGGTCGGTATCCTGGAATTCATCGATCATCGCCACTCTATAGGTGGCGCGAATGCGATCGCAGAGCCGCTCGCCAAGACTGGAACCGAGCGCCCCGTCGAGGTCTTTGAGCAGGTCATCGAACGAGAGCTGATGAGCCTGGCGCTTGCTCGCCTGCATCCGGCTGCGCACTACTTTGGCGGCCCGTTGCAGGATGAGATCCCGAATGCCGGGGCGGCTCGCCAGCAGCTCGTCGATCTCGCTGAACAGCGGCAGGGTCGGTAATGCCTTCCCCTTGCTCAGCTTGGCCTCCAGGGTTTCCTGGCCGAAGCGTTCGAGATCCTTGGGCAGGGTATAACCGCTGGTCGGATCCTGTGCCCAGTCGCCTATCTTGGCGAGCCAGCCCTCGTAGTTCTTGCCGGTATAGAGCTTGATTTGCCCCTCTGTCTGGCGGCGGATCTCGTCCGTCTGCGCCAGCCAGGCATCTTTCACCGCCCCGATGCGACTCATGGCGGCCTGATGGCGGGCGGCGAGAGTCTCATCCCCCAGCGCGGGGTGGATCTCCAGCTCGCTGTTGTCGAGCCAGCCGTTCATCTCCCGCAGCAGGGCGGCGGGACTCGGCCAGAGCGCGCGCACCGAGCTCGCCAGGGTCTTGTCCACCGGATAGAACTCGGCGCGCCAGTAGTCGCTCACCGCCTGCAGCCTGAGCTGGCTGTCGTCGGTCAAAAATTCGGTCTCAAACAGGGCGCCCGACTCGAAGGCGTTTTGTTTCAGCATCCGCTGGCAGAAGCCGTGGATGGTGAAGACAGCCGCCTCGTCCATCTGCCGCTCGGCAGCCAGCAGACGGCGGGCCGCCAGCTCGTGATCCTCCACCTCTTCCAGCAGCTGGGCCAGCAGGGTGTCACTGCTATGGCCGCGCATAAAGGCGAGGCGAGCCTCGTGGATGCGGCCGCGGATCCGCCCCCGCAGCTCGGCGGTGGCCGCTTCGGTAAAGGTCACCACCAGGATCTCGGTCACCGAGAGGGGACGCTCGTGGGCGCTGGGCTGACCGGCGTCTTCCCCCTCCTCTATCAGCGGGCCGTGGCCCAGCAGCAGGCGCAGGTAGAGACCGGCTATGGTGTAGGTCTTGCCGGTACCGGCGGAGGCTTCGATCAGTCGTTCACCATGGAGGGGAAAACGCAATGTATTGAGCGGGTTAGCCATTATTTCAGCTCCTCCAGGGTCTTGAGCAGCGGGGTCAGGTGTTCGCGGGCCAGGGCCTGCAACTGGTCCAGCACGGCGTCATCCAGCTCGGGGAAGCAGCGGGCGACATAAGGGTCTTGCCCCTCCCCCGTCACCATGTAGCCACCGTTGAAACGGGTGAGGGCCGCCTTGTCGGCCGCCTCCGGCTTGTCCGGATCCTTCTCGATCGCCCTGAGCCACTCCCAGGCGGTGCTCGGGAAGAATGGCAGCGGCCGCTTCATCCCCTGGGCCCAGAGTGCCACCAGGGCCGCCAGCCTGGGGCGCGCCTCGTCGGCAGGCAGCGCAGGCAGGCGTAGACTCTGCTTGGCATCGAACAGCAGGGTATCGCCGGGGGCGTCGCTCAATGAGAGGCAGAGGTGCTGAGCCCAGCCCAGCAGCAGATCCTTGCCGTTGAAGCTGCCGGGTTTGACCACCAGCAAGCGTCCCTTCTGGGTGTCGATCCACCCTTGCAGCTGGCCCTGGGTCAGGGAGATATCGATCTCCACCGCCTGTTTTTCAGCCTCATCAGCCGCAACCCAGGGGCGCAACCGATCCGCAAGCTTGCCCATCTCGGCATCCAGATCGTCCAGCAACAGGCTGCCGAACCACCCTTGGGGCAGCAGGCCGGTGAGCTGCAACCGCTCGCGGCGTATTGCACTGTCACCTTCCGCCAGATGAGCATCGAGCAGCAGGGCCTTGAGCTGGTAGTGCTGCAAGCCGTCCAGCTCGAATGGCTCGCTGTCCTCGATGTTGGCTTCGTTCAGCTCGAACCACACCTTGAGGCGGCGGTTGAGGAAATACTTGGTGGGCTGGCGATAGAAGCGCAGCAGCTCCGCCAGCTCCAGCCCCTGCTCCTTGCCCCATTCGGGCGGCAGCGGCAGCTCACCGCTCTGGAAATTGGCGGCGCCGCGCACCGGATTGAGGGCGGGCAGCCAGTCGGCGGCATAGGTAAAGAGCCGCGAACCCGCCTGCGGGTAGAAGTAGTTGCGGCTGTAGGGGGTGAGCGGGTGCGCCACCATCAGGTGCTGAAGCAGCCGCCGGCCTGAGGTCTCGTCATCGAGGCTCTCATCCCCCGCCAGCACGAAGCCCTGCCGCACATAGTCGATCAGCTCCGCCAGCAGCACCGAGGGCACCTTGTCGCTGTTGTCCTGGGCGCTGAAGCCCTGATAGCTGATATAGAGTCCCTGCTGGGCACTGAGCAGCGCCTCGAGGAAGAGGTAGCGGTCATCGTCCCGGCGGGAGCGATCCCCGCGCCGCGACGCCACCGCCATCAAGTCAAACCCCATGGGGGCCAATGTGCGCGGGTAGACGCCGTCGTTCATGCCGAGCAGGCAGACCTGTTTGAAGGGGATGGAGCGCATCGGCATCAGGGTGCAGAAGTTGACCTGACCGGCGAGGAAGCGCTGGCTGGAGCGGGACTCCCCCAGCACGCTGCCGAGGTAATCCTGCAACAAGTTGGCGGTGATGGGTTGCTCGAAACGGGCCTCGCCGAGCTGGGTCTGCCAGTCGGCCAGCTGGCTGCGAATAAGCTGCAGCTGACGCTCTTCCTCCTCGTCGGCCAGGTAGAAGCGCTCCAGCAGCGCCAGCAAACAGGCGTGCCACCCGGCCAGCGGCTGCGCCTGTTGCAGCCGGGGCAGGAATTCGGCCAGCGAATCGACAAACCAGGCGAGCTTGCCGAGCGCCAACCCCTGTTGGCCTTCGATATCGGCGTAAGGCAGGATGCCCGCCACCGGCTCCCCATCCCCCATGGCAAAGCCGAGCAGCATGCGGCGCAGGCCGAACAGCCAGCTGTTGCCGGACATGGGCGGCAGATCGAAGCGGACGGGATAGCCGTCATCCAGCCCCCAGCGGATGCCGGTCTCCTGCACCCAGACCCGCAGCTGGTTGAACTCGTCGTCATCCAGCTCGAAGCGGCGCAGCACGGCGGGCACCTCGAGAATGGCCAGCAGCTCGCCGGCACCGAGGCGGGCGTTGGGCAGGTGCAGCAGGGCGAGGAAGCTTTGCAACAGCGGGCTCTCCTGGCTCGCGGCTCTGTCCGATACAGCGAAGGGGATCTGGCCACGGGCGCCAAACACCGCCTGAATATAAGGGCCGTAGCTGTTCACGTCCGGCATCATCACCACCACATCTTTCGGAGTGAGAGAGGGGTCCTGTTCGAACAACGCCAGCAGCCGGTCGTGCAGCACCTCGAGCTCGCGCATAGGGCCGTGGCAGGCGTGGATCTGCAGGGATCCATCCGACGGGCTGATGGGGCTCTTGTGGTGGCTGGCGTCGAGACTGAACTGACCGGCGCCTCGTTCTGCCAGCTCCAGCACATCTTTCTGGATGGCGCGCAGCAGGCTGACGTTGCCCTGCTCATCCACCTCGTCGATATCGACGAAGGCTTCGATTTGCGGCACCTCCAGCTCCATCAGCTGATGCAGGTAGTCGCGCCCCAGCTTGCCCATGGAGGCGAGCAGCGGGTTGGCGGGCCCTTGCAGGGTCTCTATGTCGGTACCGGGTTTGAGCCTGGTTTCGAGCCGCGCCAGGGTTTTTCTGTCCAGCAGATCCCCCCAGTAGTAGCGGCAGGGATTGGTGACGAACAGGTGCACCTCCACCTCGGGTCGGCTGCCGAGGGCCAGCAGGGCCTCCACATAGCGGGGTGGCAGCGCCGAGATGCCGAACACGAAGACCCGTTGCGGCAGCTTGCCCGGCAGATCCCGGGTGCGCGCCAGCTCGTGGATAAACTCCTCGTAGAGGTTGGCTCTGTGGTAACCGCTCGGGGAGAGCGCCAGGGTGCGGGCCACCAGCTCGCGCCACAGCTCAGGCTGCCAATCCTGACCGCTCACCCCGGCCAGTTCCAACCCCAATCCCTCCCCCTCTTCCCAGCGGGCTATCCAGTCCGGCCGATACACCAGATATTGGTCGAACAGATCCGCCACCTTCTGGCAGAGCTGCCACAGCCTTACTTGCTCGGGATCCTGGGCAGGATCTTGCTCATCCCCCCCCAGATAGGCGGCCAGCGGGGCGAAGGCGGGCCTGTCCAGCAGGGCGGGCAGAATGGTCATCAGCTGCCAGCTCATGGATCCCTTGTTGTAGGGGCTCTGGCGGGGCACGTCTGCCAGCACCTGGGTGAACATCTCCCAGATGAAGCTGGCTGGCAGCGGGAAGTCGATATTGGCGGCGATGCCGAAGGCCTTGGCCAGCTCCAGCTTGAGCCACTGGGCCATGCCGGGACTCTGCACCAGGATCTGTTCGTGCTCGAAGGGGTGAGAGAGGGGCGCCTGCCGGATGCGGCTCACCAGCAGCTCCTTGAGCAGATCCAGCTGATTGGAGTGGTAGAGGGTAAACATGGACGACTCCCGCCAATTTCATGAAGAGGGGTGCGCGCCGGAAAAGGCGAGCCATTTCCGTCACTTCACACGAAATGGGATTGTCGGGGATCGGGGGGTAAGATGCAAAAGGCGCTTGCCACCGCCAGGCGGGCCTCGTCACAGTACCGGCATTCGCCACTTGGCGGGCATAAAAAAGCCGGTGCAACTGCACCGGCCGAAAGGCGTTGGAAAACTTGAACTATCAGGGTATTACCAGCACTTGCCGAGGCGGGCATCCAGGCTGAAGGCACCAGGACCGGCTGCCGCCAGGGCCAGGAAACCACCGGCCACCGAGAGGTTCTTCATGAACATCAGCATCTGCATCTGTTCGGCAGGCTGATAGTGGAAGATGAAGGCGGCCATCAGGGTGAAACCGGCCAGCAGCACCGAGAGGCTGCGGGTAAAGAGACCCAGCATGATGGCGAGGCCACCACCCAGCTCCAGCAGTATCACCAGCGGCAGCATGAACCCGGGCACGCCCATGGCTTCCATGTAACCCTGGGTACCGGCGTAGCCGCCGATCTTGCTCCAGCCTGCCATCACGAACATCAGCGCCAGCAAAATACGACCCGCCAGCAGTGCCACATCTTTCATCTTGTCCATTGTCAGATTCCTTTGATTACCCATCTTGGTAATAAACAGTGTAAGAGCTAATTGTTAACTCATTCATTTCGCCGTGATTTATCTATCAGGGCAGATCAAACAGCAGGGCTTCACTCCCCTCGGAGGCGGTGAGCGCCCAGGACGCCTCATCGCGACTGAGCAGGCCGTCGCCGGGTCGGGCAGCCAGACCGTTGCCAGTCAGCTCCCCTGAAATCATATGCAGGTAACCATGACGCCCTTGCAATGCCCACTCGAGGGTTTCCCCTTCGGCAAGTTGCAGTCGCCAGATGCGGGCCTGCTGGCGGATCCTGAAGGATCCTGCCTCCCCATCCGGTGACGCGACCAGCGTCAGCCCGGGCTGAGAGGCTATCTTCTTCTGCTGATAACCCGGGGTAGTGCCGACTTCGTTCGGCTCTATCCAGATCTGCAACAGGGAGAGGGGCTCGGTCTGCGAGGGGTTGTACTCGCTGTGCCGGATGCCGGACCCTGCACTCATCAGCTGGAAATCCCCCGCCGGGATCTGCTCGGCATGGCCGAGGCTGTCCCTGTGCTCTATGGTGCCGCTCAGCACGCAGGTGAGGATCTCCATGTTGGCATGAGGGTGGGTAGCGAAGCCGCCACCCGGCGACACCAGATCCTGGTTGATAACCCGCAAGACGGAGTGCCCCATCCAGTCCGGGTCATAGTAGTGACCGAACGAGAAGCTGTGGCGTGCATCCAGCCAGCCGAAGTTGGCATGGCCCCGTTCTGCTGCGGCTCTCAATTTCATCATGGTGTGCTCCTCCAATACCTTTAAACGGTTGATTAGCGCTGGCGACCGTCACCCAGACCGAACGGGATGCGGTAGCTGCTGCTCTCGTTGCCCAGGCTGACCGTCAGGTTGCCCTGGGTGCGGCTCGGGATCTGTACCTGCTGGGTGCCCATCAGGCTGGCGTGAACCGATGCCAGCAGATCGCCAGACTCATCGCGCACCTCCAGCATGGGGTTGGCCTTGCCAGCCATGGCGGCGGTGGCGTTCCAGTTCACGAACAGCACGCCCGGGGCGGCATTGATGTCGGCCGGTACGGCAGCCTGGGCGAAACCTGCGGTCATCAGGCCTGCAACGGCCAGCATCTTGATTACGTTTTTCATGTTCATTCACTCTCTTGGTTTTTATGTCATTGCCAAGGCCGGTCTGGCCCGAATCAATGCATCCATGCAAGAGGTTATTCAAATAGTGTGTTGTTCTTTCACCTACAGCAGACACCGTTCTGTGTGATGTCTCAGCCTGGAACTACCTTTTATTTGGCCGCTTGGCCTTCCTGCCTAAGCGTTGATTGAATATTAAAGTCACTTGCCCTAACTTGTTAGCGAGATAATCTGGCAAACATGTTCAAAAAAATTGAAGGTTAGATATGGCCAAGGAATCGAACAAGGAACGGGCGCTGACCCTGGAGGCGATCCGGGTGCTGGACGCCATCGACCGCCGTGGCAGCTTCGCGGCGGCCGCCGACGAGCTGGGCAAGGTGCCCTCGGCACTGAGTTACACGGTGCAGAAGCTGGAAGACGAGCTGGACGCCATGCTGTTTGATCGCAGCGGCCACAGAACCAAGTTCACCCCGGCCGGGCGCATGTTGCTGGAGCAGGGCCGTCTGCTGCTGGAGGCGGCCGAGCATCTGGTGGGCGAAACTCGTGCCCTGGCCCGGGGATGGGAGACCGACATCACCATAGCCGTCGATGCCCTGGTGCCGCTGCAGGCGCTTTACCCTCTGGTGGAGCGGCTGGCCGAGCTGACGGATACCCGGCTGCGGCTGCGGGCCGAGGTGCTGGCGGGTAGTTGGGAGTGTCTGGAAGATGGCCGGGCGGATCTGCTCATCTCCTCCCTCAACCCCGACATCATGATGACGGGCATCAAGCACCAGCCCTTGCAGGAGGAGGTGATGCTCTATGTCGCTCACCCGGATCACCCCCTGCACCTGGAGCCCGAGCCCCTGGCGGACGAGACCCTGCGCCGCTACCGCGCCATCGCCATCGCCGACACGGCGCGGCGCAAGCCTGCCCTCACCTATCGCCTGCTGGACAAGCAGCCGCGCCTGACCGTCAGCACCATGGGGGAGAAGCGCGATGCCCTGCTGGCGGGCATTGGTGTCGGCACCATGCCCCTGAGCTGGATAGAAGAGGACATCAAGGCGGGCCGCCTCAAGGTGATCGGCCCCGAATATCGCCATCAGGTGCAGGTCGTGCTGGCGTGGCGGCGCGATACCATGGGCAAGGCCAAGAGCTGGCTGGTGCGGGAGATCCCCAAGCTGTTCCCCTGCAAGGGGGAATAACCCCTCGGGAGGGCGGCGCAGGAAGTGCCAAAAAATGCGCCCCTTCCTTGACGGCGGGCTCAAATTCGGAGAAAAGAAAAAAAGCGGACCTCTTGCGAGTTCCGCTCAATGCCAGGAAAGAATAAAACCTTGCGGTTAAAAAAACCCTTAAATTGGAAGCAAACAATCGTTTTCTCAACCAGGAAGGTATTGAATCCGATTCGTGTTGGATTATGTGCGATGTAATATGCATCACCAGCAAAATGTTGAAAGGTTGAAGGATATGCACCACCGAGTGTCATTATCTGCCACCTTGCACCACAACTGGTCAGGCCATTTCAGCCGTTATCACCGGACGTATCTCCTCTGGTTTTTCTGGGTGTCAAAAATTGAGCCCGATACAGACAAATCACTCACTTTCTGGCACGACTAAAAATGCAGATAAAGGAATAGTTGCATGACCTACAGCCAGACCCTGGCCAACCACATTCTCGACACCCTGAAGAAGACCCTGACCGACAAGGGGATCCGCTATCAGACCCTGGCGGAAGCCATGGGGGTCTCCATCGCCACCGTGAAGCGGATGATGAACAAGCCCTCCCTGCCGTTCGACACCCTGCTGGAGATCTGCCATCTGGTGGGACTCTCGTTCGAGGAGCTGCTGGATCGCACCCAGGACGCCCAGAGCCGCCGCGCCGTCTTCACCCAGGAGCAGGACGAGGCGTTTCACAAGGAGCCGGGGCTCTACGCCTTCCTCGCCAACATCTTCTGGCGCGACAAGACGCTGATCGATCTCAAGCGGGAATACGGCCTGACCGACGCCTCCTGCTACCTCTATCTGCGCAAGCTGGAGAAGCTCGGCATCTTGCAGCTCGGCATCGACAACAGCTACCACTTCCTCATCAGCGAGCGGATCAGCTTCGAGCAGCACAGCCGCTTCGCCCGCCAGCAGGCGCGCCAGGCCATGTCGGTGCTGGGGGACTATCTGGTGGAGAACATGCACAAGTCGAACAACTACATGGCGCTGTGCCAGCTCCACCTGGACGAGAGCGAGGCCATGGCCCTGATCGATCGCATGAAGGAGTACTGGCATCAGGAGCTCAAGCTCAACCGCCCCGCCATAGGCCAGCGGGAGGGCAGCAAGACCTACACCATGTCGCTGCAACTGGCCGACTGCGGCTACCAGAGCTTCGACGACCTGATCCCCAATATCGACAACTGATCCCGGCGGATCCTGCGGGATCCGCGTCTGCGCGAGGCGGCTACTCAGCCAGTTTTACGGGTAGTGCTCTGGCCGTGACCGGTTGCAATGCCCGGGTATCCAGACAGATGCGAATCGCATCCGGCCGCCAGTGCTCGATATCGCAATCCACCAGCGCCCCCCGCTCGTCGTAGTTGACCCGCACCAGTCTGAGCACGGCGCTCCCCTCTGCCAGATTGAGGGCGCGGGCTATCTCTCCCCGAGCCGCAGAGGGGGTGATCTCGAGGCTGGCCCCGCCCTGGCCTATGCCATAGCGCTGTTGATAGAGCTCGGTGAGGGAGCTGGCCAGTGGCGCACTGGCGATATCGGGAAAGCGGCTCGCCAGCAGGTGATGGCTGACGTGGAGCACAGGGCGGCCATCGATCAGCCGCTGGCGGCGGATCTCATAGAGCGGGGTGAAGGGTTCCAGCCCCATCCGGCTGCACAGTTCGCTGCTGGCCAGCTCGCTGCCGTGGGCCAGCACCCGGGTTTCGGCCACGCGCTGCTGCTCGCCAATCCACTGGTGAAAGTGGGTATGGATGGCGGGGTCGTAGGTGAGGCGGGGCGGCGCCACGAACCAGCCGCGCCGCTCGGCCCGGTAGATAAGGCCATCCGCTTCGAGGCTGGAGAGCGCCTCCTTGATGGTGATGCGGGTGGTGGCGAAGCGCTCGCTCAGGGCCCGTTCGGCGGGCAGTTGCTGCCCGGCCCCCAGCTGGCCGCTGCCGATATAGCGGCGCAGGGTCCGGCAAATCTGTTCGCACTTGGAGGGGCTGCGGCCATCGGTCAGCCCCTGTTCCCACAATCGCTCTGTCACTGTCACGTTCCTGTCGGTCATTCCGGTGTGCGCCCCCTGGAGTAGACCAGCGGCTATCGGTCCCGAGTTGTAACCGCTGCTGATGACAGCGCCATGACAGGGTGAATGTCACGAAAACGCCATCAAAGCGCCCCGCCACCGTCATATTTCCCCTCTAGCATCCCTCTCGAACCTTAACTGACCTAGTCCAGAGGGATGGGATGATGAAAAGCGTGATCGCAAGTGCACTGGCCCTGGTGGCCATCAGTCAACCACTGTTTGCCGCCGAGAACATCGCGGATCTCGAAAAAGCCGCTCGCGGTGAAGGCCAGCTCCACAGCATCGGCATGCCCGACAGCTGGGCCAACTGGAAGGATACCTGGCAGCAGCTCGGCAGCATCTATGGCATCAAGCATCAGGATACCGACATGAGCTCGGCCCAGGAGATCGCCAAGTTCGCCGCCGAGAAGGCCAATGCCACCGCCGACATCGGCGACGTGGGCGGCGCCTTCGGTCCGGTTGCGGTCAAGCAGGGGGTCACCCAGCCCTACAAACCCTCCACCTGGGCCGACATTCCCAACTGGGCCAAGGATGCAGACGGTCACTGGATGCTGGCCTATACCGGCACCATCGCCTTCCTGATCAACAAGGATCTGGTCAAGACCGCCCCGACCAGCTGGCAATCCCTGCTGGGTGGCGACTACAAGGTGACTCTGGGTGACGTGGGCGTCGCGTCTCAGGCCAACAACGGCGTGCTGGCGGCAGCCTATGCCACCGGCGGCAGCGAGAAGAACCTCAAGCCCGCCTTGGAATTGTTCGGCCAGCTGGCCAAGCAGGGTCGTCTGTCACTGAACGACCCGACCATCGCCAATATCGAGAAGGGCGAAGTGGAAGTGGGGGTGCTGTGGGACTTCAACGCCCTCAACTACCGCGACCAGATCGACCCCAAGAAGTTTGATGTGGTGATCCCGAGCGACGGCTCCGTTATCGCCGGCTACACCACCATCATCAACAAATGGGCCAAGAACCCCAACGCCGCCAAGCTGGCGCGGGAATACATCCTCTCCGATGCCGGTCAGATCAACCTGGCCCGTGGCTACGCCCGCCCCATCCGCAGCAACGTGACCCTGCCGGATGACGTCAAGGCCAAGCTGTTGCCGGCCGAGCAGTATGCCAATGCCAAGCCGGTGCAGGATCACGCCGCCTGGGAGCAGAGCTCCAAGGCCCTGCCGCGCCAGTGGCAGGAAACCGTCATGATCAATATGCAGTAAGGACATCCAGTGCAACACAAGGTGATAGTGGTACTTGTGGATGGTCTGGCAGCCGAGGTAGCCCATTGCATGGGCTACCTTTTCGGCATGGTGGAGGCGGGGCGGGGCCTGCATACGACCCTGAATGCTGCCCTGCCGTCTCTCTCCCGACCCCTCTACGAGTGCATCCTGACCGGCGTGCCGCCGGTGGCGAGCGGTATCACCCACAACGGGGTGACGCGCCTGAGCCAACACGAATCCATCTTCCATCTGGCCCGCGCCGCGGGTAAACGCACAGCAGCGGCCGCCTATTACTGGGTCAGCGAGCTTTACAACAAGAGCCCCTGGCTGGCAGCGCGGGATCGCTATACCCATGACGAGCAGCTGCCCATCCAGCACGGCTGCTTCTACTGGGATGACAACTACCCCGACAGCCATCTGCTGATGGATGGGGAATGGCTCAGAACCCAATACGACCCCGATTTTCTGCTGATCCACCCGATGGGGGTGGATGACGCTGGCCACAAGTTTGGCCTCGATTCACGCCAGTACCGCAATCAGGCGCGCCGGATGGACAGCCTGCTGGCCGACCGGCTGCCCCAGTGGCTGGCACAGGGGTATCAGGTGGTAGTCACCTCGGATCACGGCATGAACAACGACCTGAGCCACGGCGGCACCCTGCCTGAAGAGCGCACCGTGCCGCTCTGGCTGTTTGGCGATGCTTTCGTCGAGCGCTGGCCGGATGGGGTGGCGATTGCCCAGACCCAGCTCTGCGCCCTGATGGCCGACCTGCTGGGTATCCCCCACGACAAGCCGGTGGCTCCCCCGCTGCTCAAGGCGACCTTTATGCGCGAGGTGCACTGATGATGCCTGCAACCACCGAGATCCTCGCGGATCAACCCGTGGCCACCCAGCGCAAGGCACGCCGTCACTGGCTGCCCGCGCTGGTGCTGCTGCCGTTTATCCTGCTGATGATACTGTTCCAGCTCGCCCCCATGGTGTGGGTGCTGGTGGGCAGTTTCCAGACCCCTGATGGCTGGGGCCTCGACCATTACCGGGAGATCCTGAGCTCCCCCTTCTACCTGCAATCCTTCGGCAACTCCCTGCGTATCGCCGGTATCGCCAGTCTGGCGGGGCTTGCCATCGGCACGATCGGGGCGGCGGCGTTGCGCCACAGTGGTGAGCGGGTCAAGCGAGCCCTGCTGGCCTTCGTCACCATGACTGGCAACTTCAGCGGTGTGCCGCTGGCATTCGCCTTTATCATCATTCTCGGCATCAACGGCGCCGTCACCCTGCTGCTGAAATCCTGGGGCTGGATCGACGGCTTCAACCTCTACTCGGGCAGCGGCCTTATCCTCATCTACACCTACTTCCAGATCCCCCTCGCCCTGCTGCTGCTCTACCCGGCGTTCGACGCGCTGCAGGATGAGTGGCCGCAAGCCGCCGCCCTGCTTGGCGCGAGCAGGGGGCAGTATGTGTGGCACGTGGCGCTGCCGGTGCTGACTCCCGCCCTGCTCGGCACCCTGATCATCCTGTTTGCCAACGCAGTGGGGGCCTATGCCTCTGCCTACGCCCTCACCACAGGCAACTTCAATCTGGTGACCATACGGGTGGCCAGCCTGGTCTCCGGCGACATCTTCCTCGAGCCCAACATGGCGGCGGCGCTGGCGGTGATCCTGATGGTGCTGCTGGGGGTAGTGACTGCCGCCAACCAGTGGCTGCTGAAAAAGAGCTATGTGAACAGGGGGCAATCCCATGCATGATTTGACGCCGCGCTGGCCCAAGTGGGTGCTGAGTGGGCTGGTTGCCACCCTGCTGTTGCCGCTGCTGGCTACCTTTCTCTATTCCATCTCCACCCGCTGGGGGGCGACCCTGCTGCCGGATGGCTTCACCCTCGACTGGTATCTCAAGCTGTGGGGCGACCCGCGCTTTCTCGCGGCCTTTGGCCGCAGTCTGCTGGTCTGCTTCGCGACCCTGCTGCTGGGCACGCTAGTGCTGGTGCCCACCGTGCTGGTGGTGACCTACTACTTCCCCAGGCTGGATCCCTGGATGAACCTCTTGATCCTGCTCCCCTTCGCGGTGCCGCCGGTGGTCTCGTCGGTGGGGCTGCTGCAGATCTACGCCGACGGCCCGTTGCCCATTATCGGCACGCCGTGGATCCTGAGCGGCACCTGGTTCACCGTGGTGTTGCCCTTCATGTACCGGGCGCTGGCCAACAGCCTGCAAGGGGTGCCGCTGAAAGATTTGATGGATGCCGCCCACCTGCTGGGGGCCAGCAGTCGCCGCGCCTTCCTGCTGGTGGTGATCCCCTGCCTGCGCAAGGGGCTGCTGGCGGCGCTGTTTCTGTCGCTCTCCTTCCTGCTCGGCGAGTTCGTGTTCGCCAACATGCTGGTGGGCACCCGTTACGAGACCCTGCAGGTCTACCTCTACAACATGCGCGCCACCTCGGGCCACTTCACCAGTGCGCTGGTGATGAGCTATTTCCTGCTGACCCTGCTGCTCACCTGGGCGGCCAACAGATTTCATCGGTGATCCAAGATGTTTCATTTAGAAGTCAATCAGTTGCACAAATCCTACGGCGAGACCCCGGTGTTCGAGGGGATCGAGTTCGGCATCCGCAAGGGGGAGCTGGTGACCCTGCTCGGCCCCTCTGGCTGCGGCAAGTCCACCCTGCTGCGGGCACTGGCCGGGCTCACTCCGGTGGATGGCGGTCAGGTGCGGGTGGCCGGTGAAGACATCACCTGGCAGGCGCCCCAGAAGCGGGGCATCGGCATGGTGTTCCAGAGCTATGCGCTCTTCCCCAACATGACGGTGTGGGACAACGTCGCCTTCGGCCTCAAGATGAAGCCCCAGCCGGGGCGCGAGCTCTCGGCCAGCGTGCAGGAGGCGCTGGAGTTGGTGGAGCTGACCGGCTTCGAGCGCCGCTATCCGGCCGAGCTCTCCGGTGGCCAGCGCCAGCGGGTGGCGCTGGCCCGGGCTCTGGTGGTGCAGCCGCGGATCCTGCTGCTGGACGAGCCGCTCTCGGCGCTGGATGCCCGCATCCGCCGCAGCCTGCGCCAGCAGATCCGCGAGATCCAGCAACGGCTCGAACTCACAACCATCTTCGTGACCCACGATCAGGAGGAGGCGCTCACTATGTCGGATCGCGTCTTCCTGATGAACAAGGGATCCATAGTCCAGAGCGGCACGCCGGAGCAGATCTACACCAGACCCGCCAGCGAGTTTGTGGCGGGCTTTATCGGCAACTACAACCTGCTCGGCGCAGAGCAGGGCAAGTCGCTGTTCGGCCCCCGTTTTCAGGGCAAGCTGGCGCTGCGGCCAGAGTCCATCACCCTGCTGCCCGCCGGGGCGATCAGCAGCGACCCCAGCCTGCCCGGCATCATTCGCCAGCAACAGCTGCTCGGCAACGTGATCCGCTATCAGGTAGAGTGCGAGGCGGGGCTCTTGACGGTGGATTGCCTCAACCGTTCGGCTGGCGATCTGCTGGCCACCGGCAGCGCCGTGACCCTGGCGGTGGCCCGGGATCAGCTCTGTGAGGTAGCATGACGCCGCATTTCATTTCCATTTTCACTGCGAGGAGCGCCCATGGCACTGGCACTGTTTGATCTGGACGAGACCCTGATTGCCGGGGATTCCGCCAGCCTCTGGCTGGAGTACATGGTGGCCGAGGAGCTGGCCCCGGCGGGCATGGTGGCCGAGGAGCAGGGGATGATGTCCCTCTACCATCAGGGCAAGATGGACATGCACCAGTACATGGCTTTTACCCTGCAGCCGCTGGCGGGCAAGTCGCGCCAGTGGCTGGAGCAGCAGTGCCACCACTTTGCCGAGCAGGTGCTGCGCGAGCGCCTCTACCCCGAGGGGCTGGCCCGCATCGAGTGGCACCGCCAGCGTGGCGACGAGCTGGTGCTGATCTCCGCCTCCGGCGAGCACCTGGTGGCCCCCATGGCAAAGATGCTGGGAATGGATCACTGCGTCGCCATCCTGCTCGACGAGGAGGAGGGAAGGCTGACCGGCCAGACCCGCGGCACCCTGAGTTTTCGCGAGGGCAAGGTGGCCCGCATCAACCAGCTCTTTGCCGGACGGGACAACCTCTGGCAGGGGAGCTTTGGTTACAGCGACTCCCACAACGATCTGCCCATGCTGCGGGCGGTGAGCCATCCCCATGCGGTCAATCCGGCCCCCACACTGCGCCAGTGCGCCTCGGAGCTGGGCTGGCCCCTGTGGGAGTGGCAGTTGCTCCCTTGAGCCGCTGAATGAAGAAGAGGCCCTCAGGCCTCTTCCTTGCTCAGCACCCCATCGTCAGCCGGCGGCACCTCGTGCTGCGCCAAGGGGGCGAGCCCTCCCAGATAGATGCGGTTCTTGCCATCGTGCTTGGCGCGATACACCTCGGCATCGACGATATCGAGCAGTCCCTTGGCATCCAGATCGGGGGCGCTCGCCACCAGGCCGCCGCTGAAGGTGATCCCGAGGCCATGTTCACGCCAGTCCAGGGACGCGACCCCAATCCTGTACTGCTCCAGCAGCATCTGGCAGAAGTGGATGTCAGGGTTGGCAAACAGCACCACCAGCTCTTCCCCACCGTAGCGGCAGACCCAGCCGTGATCCTCCAGCAGCTGGTTGCCCAGCTTGGCCACCCGTTTGAGCACCATGTCCCCGGTCTGGTGACCATAGGTATCATTGACCCGCTTGAAGCCATCCAGATCGATCATGGCCAGACAGAAGGCGTGCTGCTCCAGCAGCAGCCGGTTCAGGCGCTCGTCGAAGAAGCGGCGATTGTAGAGGCCGGTCAACTTGTCCAGATTCGCCTGCTGACGGGCCTCGTGGTAATCCTTGCTCACCTCCGCCAGCTCGGCATAGACGTGCTTGAGCTCGCGCATGCCCCCCTGGGGTGCCCCATCGGGCTGCATCCTGCTGGCGCGGATCATGGTGGAGATCTCGTCCAGCATCCGCCTGAAGTAACGGGACCAGACCAGGGCCAGCAGCACATAGAGCACGCTGGCCAGCACCACAACCCCGAGCACGTTGAAGGAGGCCCGCGCCACCACGGCCTGGATGCTCGACGCTGGCAGCACGCTGATCAGCACCCAGTTGCGCTCGGGCAGGCGGCTGTAGGCCACAAACTGCCGGGAATCCGGATCCAGGAAGATGCCATCCTCCTGGCTGAAGCGGGAGAGCCAGTCCGGGTGGGCCATGGGCTTGAGCAGTTGGGACGGGTCAGGGTGGGCCAGCACCTTGCCGGACTGATTGACGATCATCTGGTAACCGTCGCCCAGGTGCCGGTTCAGCTGGGCGGAGAAGGGGGCCAGCACGGCATCCACCGCGAACACCCCGCGCACCTTGCCCTCCTTGTCGATGATGGCCCGCGCGAGCGCGATGACCAGGTTGCCGTTGGTGTAGTCGTAATAGGGCTCGGTCCAGACCATCTTGCCCAGATGCTGGCTGGCCAGCTGATACCAGGGGCGCGTCCTGGGATCGAAGCCCGCATCCGCCTGCCACTCGGGGTAGATCAGCATCTGGCGCTCGGCAGTGCCGACATAGATGTAGATGAGGTCTGCCATGACCCCCTTGTAGAGGCGCCACTCCTTGAGGTAGGACTCCGCATTGTTCAGTCGGGGGCCGCTGATGTCGTCCACCTTCACCTGGTCGTAGATAAGAGTGAACTGGCGTTCCATCTCGTGCAGATAGGGTTCGATGAAGACGTGACGCAACTGGTGGTTGGTGGCGAGCAGGCGCTGTTGCAACTCTTGTTGCAGGCTGCGCTCCATGTGCAGGTAGTAGATGCCACCCAGCATCAGCACCGGGATGAACAACAGCAACAGGCCCAGACGCATCCGGGCTACCAGGGACCAGGTCTTTTTGGAGACTGCTCGCTTATCCAACCCTGACTCCTGCTATCCCCCGACGTCGTGTAGTGTCAGAATATCAGCCCCGCTCTATGGCGTCCAAAGGGAAGCTTGCCATGTGGCCAACGAGAAGGAACTGGCTCGGATGTTGAACCCGGAACTGCTGACAGCGCTCCATTATTGCGCCGTGATCACCCTGACCGGCGCCATCACCTCGGAGTACTTTCTGTTCAGGCGCGGCATGTCCATCGAACAGGTGCGCAAGCTGCTGCTGGCGGACAGCCTGGCGGCGCTGGCGCTGCTGCTCATCTTCATCACAGGCGTGCTCATGGTGCTCGCCCACCCGCTGCAACCGGCGGCCCTGCTGGCCAATCCCGGCTATCGCACCAAGCTGCTGCTGTTCTTCGCCATGGCCCTCAGCTTCGGCTACCCCAGCCGGCTGTTCCATCACTGGCGCCGCTCCCTGCGTCAGGGACGCGCCCCCATAGTCTCCATCCAGCAGCAGTTCTGGGTGATCTGGATCCTCAGGGGCAACCTGCTGATGCTCGCCCTGCTGCCCCTGCTCGCCAGGCTGGCAAGCGGCTGGTAACGTCCCCGGGCTGGCCCCCATCTGATTGCAAATCACCGGCGACAACCCCCCCCGCAGACGGGTATCGTACTGACAGGGGCCCGAGTGCCCCTGTCACTGCTCTCTCAGGGATGAATCCGTATGCGTTCAAACATGATGTTATTGATGGCCGCCGCCATCTGGGGGTTGGGCTTCGTCGCCCAGCGCCTGGGGATGGATCACATGGGGCCCTTCACCTTCAACGGCCTGCGCTTCCTGCTCGGTGCCGCCTCCCTGCTGCCGCTGCTGTGGTGGCTCAAGTCGCGCCAGCCCAGGCCGCAAGCCGGATCACCCGCTGGCGATCGCCGCCTGCTGCTGGTCGGGGGCCTGATCGCCGGGGGCGTGCTGTTCAGCGCCGCCTCCCTGCAACAGGTGGGGCTGCTCTACACCACGGCCGCCAAGGCGGGCTTCATCACGGGTCTCTACATCATACTGGTGCCCGTCATCGGCCTGGCCCTGCGCCACAAGACAGGGGCCAACACCTGGATTGGTGCCCTCATCGCCATGGCCGGGCTCTACTACCTCAGCGTGACCGAGGAGTTCACCATAGGCTACGGCGATCTGCTGCAGGTGATCGGTGCCCTGTTCTGGGCCATTCACCTGCTGGTGCTGGATCACTACTCGAACCGGGTCGCCCCCATACGGCTGGCGGGGGTGCAGTTCGTGGTGTGCGGCCTGCTCAGTCTTGGCACTGCCTTTGTCATCGAAACCCCGACCCTCGGCGGCGCCGTGGCGGGCTGGCAGGCCCTGCTCTACGCGGGGCTGGTCTCGGTCGGCATCGGCTACACCCTGCAGGTGGTCGGCCAGCGGGGTGCCCACCCGGCCCACGCCGCCATCATCTTGAGCCTGGAGACGGTGTTCGCCGCCATCGGCGGTGTGCTGCTGCTGGGGGAGCATCTGGACGAGCGGGCCATAGTGGGCTGCGCCCTGATGCTGGCTGGCATGCTGATCTCTCAGATCCGCTTGCGCTGGTGGTGGAAGTCACGCCGGAACAAGGTGCCCAGCCAACCCTGAACGAGCGAACCTTGGTGGGCTGCGCCCTGATGCTGGCAGGCATGCTCATCTCCCAGATCCGCCTGAGATGGTGGTGGAAGTCACGCCGGAACAAGGTGCCCAGCCAGTCCTGATGTAGGCATGGCGGCATCACCCACCCCCAATAAAACGAGGCGCCTCTGGGCGCCTCGTTTTATTGCCGCACCTTTATCGCACGCTGGAGCAGAAGCTGACATCGTCCTGCAGGGGATCGTTGCTCACGCTGTGATAGAGCTCGAAACAGGGGCCGCTGCCAAACTCCAGCCCGGCGGACACTATGTCGCCTATGTGCTCCTGCCAGCGCGGCCCGTACTGATTGCGATCCGTGATGAGGTAGCGGGACTGGGCGTAGCGCCCGGCAGGGATAAGCTGGGTTTCCACCTCCCCCGCCCCCTGGGTCCCCACCGGCACCGTGACACCTATGTCGGTGCGACACTGGGCCGGCGGCGTCACTTGCGGGTTGTCATGGTAGATGAAGATCCACTCTCCCCCTTCCAGAGCGCGGGGCGCGGCCCACTGGTGCAGGCGGTTGCAGACGGCGTCATAGCCTTCGCCATAGGGGCCTGTGACCCGGATATAGGCCAGGGTGCGGGCATCCATCTCGACGGTTTTCATGGTGTTGCTCCTTGCTGATGAGTGGCCTTCAGCATAAGGGAGGGGGGCATCCCATGCGTGTCCATCCTTGCGCTCATGGTGTCCGTTCTTGCCCTTGTCACGGCGAAACTCCCCCGGGGTGCAGCCATAGTGACGACGAAACGCCTTGGCAAAGGCCTGGGAGCTGCCGAGCCCCGCCCCCAGGGCGATGGTGGTGACGCTGGCATCCGTGTAGCAGAGCTGCCAGGCCGCCCGCTGCATCCGAAGCCGCCGGCACATCTCCCCCGGCGCCTCCCCCACCACTGCGGTGAACACCCGGTGGAAGTGGTAGAGGGAGAGGCAGGCGCGGCTCGCCAGCTCCTCGATGGAGAGGTCCGGCTCCTGCTCCAGCGCTCGCAGCACGGGGGTCAGTCGCTCGCGATAGTCGATCATGACAGACGGACCCGCCCCATATGCAGGGCATCGACGAAGCGCCCTTCACGAAACGCATAGGCGGGTGAGCAACCTTCCTGCTCGAAGCCGAACTTGCGGTAGAGCGCGATAGCGGCCGCGTTGTCGCTGTAGACCGTCAGCTCGAGCCGCTGCAGGTTGAGCCAGTTGTCCGCCAGATCCACCGCCGCCCCCAGCAGGGCCGAGCCCACCCCGCGGCCGGCCCAGTCATCCCGGACCCCCATGCCGATGCCAGCCACATGGCGACGACGTGGATTCGGCTCGAGCCAGAGCCCCAGATCGCCGACCAGCAGTTCATCCACTATGGCCACCAGGCCGTAGCCGCTACGCTCGGCCAACCGTTTCTGCCACATGGCCAGGGTCGGATAGGGCATCTGCAGGGTGCCTGCCTGAGCCTTTGGCATGGCATAGAGATCCCGCAGCCCCTGGGCATCCCCGGCCTCCGCCTGACGAATCCTGATCTCAACCATCCCCTCTCCTCCCTGATGCGTGAACGTCCGTCAAAAATAGCGCCCTTTGTGTCCGTAGCCAACTCCATTCAGGCCACCTATCAAACACTTAGTGCTGACCGATTGGCCCCGCTCGCGCCCCTTGCCGTATCGTGCCTCCATCATCACAAGGAGATGCCCCATGACTGACAAGACCCTGCACAGCGCCAACGGTGCCCCCGTCGTCGACAACAACAACAGCCTCACCGCCGGCCCCCGCGGCCCGGTGCTGATGCAAGACATCTGGTTGATGGAGAAGCTCGCCCACTTCGACCGCGAGCGTATTCCAGAGCGAGTGGTTCACGCCAAGGGCTCGGGCGCCTATGGCACCTTTACCCTGACCCACGACATCAGCGCCTTCAGCAAGGCCGACCTGTTCAACACAGTCGGCAAGCAGACCCCTGTCTTCCTGCGCTTCTCCACCGTGGCCGGTGAGAAGGGGGCCGCCGATGCGGAGCGGGACGTACGCGGCTTCGCCCTCAAGTTCTACACAGAGCAGGGCAACTGGGATCTGGTGGGCAACAACACCCCGGTGTTCTTCATCCGCGATCCCCTGAAATTCCCCGACTTCATCCACACCCAGAAGCGGGATCCGCGCACCAACCTGCGCAGCGCCACCGCCGCCTGGGACTTCTGGTCACGCCATCCGGAGTCCCTGCATCAGGTCACCATCTTGTTCAGCGATCGCGGCATCCCCAAGAGCCTGCGGGAGATGAACGGCTACGGCAGCCATACCTTCAGCTTTATCAACGATGCCAACGAACGCTTCTGGGTCAAGTTCCACTTCAAGACAGAGCAGGGCCACAGCTTCTACACAGATGAAGAGGCGGCCAATGTCGTCGGCCAGGACAGGGAGACCAGCCAGGCCGACCTGTTCAACGCCATAGAGCGGGGCGACTTCCCGCGCTGGAAGGTCTATGTGCAGGTGATGCCGGAGGCCGAAGCCCAGACCTACAAAATCCACCCGTTCGACCTCACCAAGGTGTGGCCGCACAGCGACTACCCGCTGATCCCGGTCGGCGTGCTTGAGCTCAACCAGAACCCGGACAACTACTTCGCCCACGTGGAGCAGGCGGCCTTTACCCCGGCCAACGTGGTGCCCGGTATCGGCTTCTCACCGGATCGCATGCTGCAAGGACGGCTCTTCTCCTACGGTGACACCCAGCGCTATCGCCTCGGCGTCAACCACGGCCTGCTGCCGGTCAACGCCCCGCGCTGCCCCTTCCACCACGGCGCCCACCGCGACGGTGCCATGCGCAGCGACAGCAATGGCGGTGCCAGCCCCAACTACCAGCCAAACCGCTTCGGCACCCAGCAGCCGAGCGAGCAGCACGAACCGGCCCTGAGTCTGGAAGGGGCTGCCCTGCACTACGACTTCCGTGACCATGACAGCGACTACTACAGCCAGCCGGGGGATCTCTTCCGCCTGATGGACGAGGGGCAGCGCGCGCGCCTCGCCGCCAACCTAGCGCGATCCCTGATCAACGTGGAGGATGACGCCATAGTCGCGGCCCAGCTCAAGCACTTCGAGCAGGCCGACCCCGAGTACGCCAAGCGGGTCGAACTGGCACTGGCCGCCCTGCAGCGCTAAGTCGCAGGCAGTAAGCACCTGCAAAAGCAAAACGGGGGCCTGATGGCCCCCGTTGTCGTGATGCTGACGGTGATAAATAAAAAACGGAGCCCGAGGCTCCGTTTTTCAATGCGGTATCCATCCCGGACGCAGCGCCCTCGCGCTCTTCCCGTACCCTTGCCAACCAGTGTTGGTACTACCAGCTCACGACGGCAACGACCTTGTACATTGGCAGAGCGGCACCATTATCCACCTGTGGTAATAAACCTGCCTGCGGTAATGAACCAGTGGTAATGAATAGGAAACGGAGCCCGAGTCTCCGTTTTTTCAATGCGGTATCAATCCCGGACGCAGCGCCTTCGCGCGCTTCCCGCTCCCTTGCCAACAAGCGTTTGTACAACCAGCTCACGACGGCAACGACGTTGTGCCTTGGCAGAGTGGCATCATTATCCACCTGTGGTAATCAACCTGCCTGCGGTAATGAACCTGCAGTAATGAATAAAAAAACGGAGCACGAGGCTCCGTTTTTCAATGCGGTATCAATCCCGGACGGAACGCGCTTCGCGCTCTTCCCGCTCCCTTGCCAACAAGCGTTTGTACCACCAGCTACTGCGACGACGTTGTGCATTGGAAGAGCGACGAGCCATTTCTTAGGTTCCAGCCAAGAGAAGAAAGGAGCTGCATTATGCGACAGGGATCACGGCCGTGTCTGTAGCTGGATCAAGAAAAGGCTCACTGACCCACCCTGATCGTCTCCCTGTTGGCCGCCCCTTCGTCGACGGGCTCGTAGCTGGCGGGTTCGCGCCAGGCCAGGGGCCCGTTGCTCTCCTGGTCGTTCTGCGGGCCGCACTCCAGCCAGAGATCCCCCTGCTGGATGCGAGATCCGAGGGAATATTTCTGATCCTGATACCAGCAGACCCGCTCGGGCAGCGAGCCCAGGGGCAACACCAGCTCCGTGCCCACCGAATGGCTGAGGGTGTTCGACGCCGGGGCCGCCTCTGCAGGGAGGAGCCCGCCGAGGGCAAACAGACAAAACGCGGTTCGGATCATGAGTGACACCTGTGACAACGAGAGAGTGATCCCCTAAAGCGACCACCAGCGTCGCCGACTTGACCAATAAGTGTCGGCTCATCTGGCATTCCGGAAGCAATATGATAGCCTGCCAGCGCCCGCCGATCCCCATGAGTGAAGGGCCGGGCCAGTTCGGGTCATGCTGTCGGGAAAAGACAGTATATAGCCTTATTAATCAAATAATTACTTGGATATGTTGTCGATGCGTATCATGACGTTGCTCAAGGCCGCCTGCCTGAGCCTGATGTTGTCCGCCTGCGTGGCCCCCTTGCTGATGATGAGCCCCACCAGCCAGCTGATGTGGGCCCTGCTCAAACCCCTGGTCGGTTTCGATCCGAACGAGGCCAACCTGTTCGAACAACCGCTGATCAAGGACAGGATGACCGCCATGCTGGGGCCCAACTACGACAGCACCATGCAGCTGCTCAAGACGGCCAACGAGTTGCAGCAGGAGGGGCCGCTGTTTTACGTGGTCTCCCGCTACGCCCCGGTGCCGGATGTGGCCAAACAGGCCGGCATGGTGTGGAACGCCGACACCAACCAGCTCTCCGTCATGTTGCAGAAGGGCGACGGCGCGACCCAGGTGTTTGGCGAGAACCTGACGGCGGCGACCCCGACCTGGCCGAGCGCCATGCAGGAGTGGCAGGCCGGCAACCCGACCGCCACCGCCCTCACCGACGCCGGCAAGGTGATGACGGGAACAAGCGGCTCCCTGCTTGGCAATATGATGGGCAACCTGCAACAGAGCGCCAGCAAGGCCCTGACCGACTCGACCAGTCAGATGATCGGCAGTGTCACCACCTCGGCGCAGCAACAAGCCAGCAAAGCCGTCAGCGATTCAACCAAACAGGCGGTCGACAGCGTCACCACCCAGGCGCAGCAGCAGGCCAGCAAAGCGGTGAGCGACTCGGCCAAGCAGGCGGTCGGCAGTGCCACCGCCTCGGCGCAGCAGCAAGCCAGCAAAGCGGTGAGCGACTCGGCCACCCAGACGGTGAGCGATGCCACCGATATCCTGCGGCAAACCAACCAGGCCGTAACCCGCTCCGCCCAGCAGGCGGTCAGCGATACCGCCAGGCAGGCCGCAGCCAGTGCGCAGCAGCAAGCGGGCAAGGCAGTCGGCGACACCGCCAAGCAGGCTGCAGCCAGTGCGCAGCAGCAAGCGGGCAAGGCCGCCAGCACGGCGCAGCAACAGCTGAACAAGGTGGTCAGCGGGGCGACCGGCACTGTGCAGGCGCAGGCCGCCAAGGTGGAAACCCAGGGGATGAAGCAGAGCGATCAGGCCAGGGCGGATGCCGAGGCCGAGCTGGAGAAGCTGCTCAACTAAGTCGTGCAAGAGGGCGAACCCGTGCACCATGCAAACAGGCCATCCGAGGATGGCCTGTCGTTTATCTGCGAATGGGCAGGGGAGCCTTACAGGTGGCGGTCCTGCTCGGTGGGCTTGGCCACCTTGTCTTCGCTGTGCTCGATGGCGGTGCGGATGAGGTCGACGCCGGCCCGGATGATCAGCACTCCCATGTTGACCAGCTTGACGCAGACCCACATGAAGGTGATGAGCAGGATCAGCTTGAGCACTGTCTGGAAGGCTTCCAGGAAGTTCTGCTCCAGCTGGCTGGTGAGGCCATTGGCACTGGTCATCAGCCAGGTGTAGACCTCGCGCACGAACGGAATGCGGCTCGGCATCTCCAGCACGTCCAGTGCGGCAGGCAAGGCCTGGAAGATGACGATGCTGCCAAACAGTATCAGGATGACGCCGATGGCAATCCCCAGGAAGAAACCGAACTGTCGCATGAAAGGCCCCAAGATGTGTTGAATGAGAAGAACAATAGCCGCCAATACTAGGGACTGCCCGGGCCGACGGCAATCCTTGCGCCCCAGATTGGGCCGAGACACTCCCGCCCTGCGCCGGCCATCCACCGGAAGTCATTGCCCAAGTATCTGATTTCTGTGACCCTTGTCCCCATCTATTCCCTTAGTGGCACCATCATGCCCAGACTCGCTCTCTTACTGCTTCTGCTGCTCGGCTCCCTGTCATCCTCCCTGTTCGCCGCCGAGGCCCCCCCAGGTGCGGCCGCCTGCGTGATCCGCCACCAGCAGGATCTGTTGCTGGTCCAGGACAGGATCTCCGATCGCTACAGCCTGAGTGGCGGCTACATAGACGGGGGCGAGACTCCCGCCCAGGCGGCCCTGCGGGAGCTGTTCGAGGAGACGGGGCTCCATGGCCGGATCACCGGAGAGCTGGGGCGCTGGCAGCGCGCCATGGTATTCGCCTGCCAGACGCTGACCCCCATCCGGGCCCAGCGCGGCTCGGGTTTTGTCTCCCTGCTTGAGGCCCCGAACCTCGGCGGCGAAATTCTCAACGCCAGGCTGATCGATGCCGCCAGCCTGCCCCATGCTCAGCGCCGCTTCCCGACGCAGCTCGACTGGATAACCCCAAGGCTGGCCGAGGTGCCCGAGAGCGAGGTGCAGTGGGTGCCGGACTTCAGTCCCGAAGGCAGCGCCCTGCACAGGGCAGAGCTGCCGCTGATCCAGCGCCTGCAGCAGTGGCTGGGGCCAGACGCGCGCTGGCTTGAGGTCGGCAATCTGCTGGGATCGGCGGCCTTCCAGCTGGCCCTGCTCCCCTTCTTGCTCCCCCTGCTGGGCTGGCCAAGGCTGCGCAGCCTGCTGTTTGCCATGGTGTTGCTCACCCTGCTGGTGCAGCTGCTCAAGGAGGGGGTAGCCTGGCCCAGGCCCTTCCACCTCGACCCCATGCTGGGGCAGCGGAGCGCCCAGGGCTTTGGCATGCCGAGTGGCCACGCCGCCTCGACCCTGCTGTTCTGGGGCCTGCTGCTCGGCGTCCTGACTTCCCTCAGAGCCTGGCAGGGCATGGTGCTGGCCCTGCTGCTGGCGGCCCTGGCCGGGCTGGCCCGCATCTGGCTCGGCGTGCACTTTATCTCGGACGTGGCGGCCGGCCTGGGTCTCGGCGCCCTGCTGCTGGCGCTGCGCTCCCCCCTGGCTGCACTGGCGCAGCGCCAAGCTCCCTGGGTGCTACTGCTGCTGGCCTGCGCCCTGGCGGGCGGGCTGACCCAATCCACCGCCCTGGCGGGGCTCGCCATGTTCACCCTGGGGCTGGTATCGGGTAATCTGCTACAACTCGAACGACACCCAGCTCCCGCCCTCCATGCCGCCCTGCTGGCGCTGGCGGGCGGCCTGCTCATCGGAGGGGGGCTGTTCGTGCTCCCTGTGCTCACCGACAGCTCGCTGCTGATCCTGGCGGGTAAAGGGTTACTCTATGGCTGCCTGGGGTTCTGGCTGAGTGCCGCGCTCTGGTGGTTGCTCTCTTTTATCAATACTGGCGCCGGACTCCGGCGCCCCACCCCTCGTTAAAGGGAATGCAATGCATATGAAAAAAGTGGATTTGGCCAAGATCACCCTGGGCCTGCTGTTTCTCAGCCTGCTCATCATCTCGTGCTTCATGGTGCTGCGCCCCTTCCTGCCCGCCCTGGTCTGGGCCACCATGATCACCATAGCCACCTGGCCGCTGATGCAGATGGCCCAGCGCCTGCTGTGGGGCAAGCGTGCCCTGGCGGCCCTGCTGATGAGCTGCATCCTGCTGCTGATGTTCGTCATCCCCCTGTTCATGGCGCTGGCCAACGTGGCGGAGAAGGCCCCCATGCTGATCGACCTCGGCACCGAGCTGAGCCACTCCCCGCCCCCCGAGCTGCTCTGGCTGCAACAGGTGCCTCTGGTGGGCGACAAGCTGTTCGAGTTCTGGCAGCAGATACTGGCGAGCGGTGGCCAGGTGCTGTTCACCAAGCTGACACCCTACTTCGGCCAGACCGCCCGCTGGCTCGCCTCTCAGGCGGGCAACCTCGGCCTGCTGTTCGTCCACTTCCTGCTGACGGTGGCCATCTGCGGCCTGCTCTATCACTCGGGGGAGAAGGCCGCCGACGGCATTCGCCGCTTCGCCCACCGCCTGGCGGGCCAGCGCGGTGACAACGCCGTGGTGCTCGCCTCCCAGGCCATCCGTGCCGTCGCCATGGGGGTGGTGGTGACCGCCCTGGTGCAATCCTCGGTGGCCGGGATCGGCCTGCTGATTTCCGGCATTCCCTACGTCATGATCCTGGTGGTGCTGATGTTCCTGCTGATCGTCGCCCAGATAGGCCCCTTCCCTGTGCTGCTGGCCAGCGTGGGCTACCTCTACTGGAGCGGGGATACCACCTGGGGCACCTTCCTGCTGGTCTGGTCCCTGCTGGCGGGCACCATGGACAACTTCCTGCGCCCCTTCCTCATCAAGCGCGGCGCCGACCTGCCGCTGATCCTTATCCTGGTGGGCGTCATTGGCGGCCTGCTGGCGCTGGGGATCATAGGGCTCTTTATCGGCCCAGTGGTGCTGGCGGTGGGTTACACCCTGCTGGATGCCTGGATCAAGGAAGATGAGCAACCGGCGACCGCTGCGGTTGAAGCGCCCAAGGCCCAATAACGATTCAGTAACAAGACGAATCAGCCATCCATCGCTGATGCCAAGAGCCGCCCATAAGGGCGGCTCTGTTATTTGTAGTAATTGTGATTATGGTGATCGTGTCAGATTGGTTGATCCGCACCAACCTGCATATCCCATATATTACCGTTCCATGTAGGTTCGATTAGCGAAGCGTAATCGGACGATCGAGATGCAGTTGCCCCGGAGTTTCCGTGAATCAACGGCATCTGGCAGAGGGGAAATACGAGTGGCCGTTATAGCGGGAGAATTGATTTACGCGAACGTCCGATTACGGCTTACGGCTAATCGAACCTACAGGCTTATTCAGTATGTGATCTGAAACAATCAAAAATGCATGGCCCAATTCGTTGAGCTTGAGCTCCAACCTATAGTATTCAACTTCGCCAGCGGCTTCTGTGTACGGATATATAGCATCAGGTTCCTCTTGATAATAGATGCCATTATCCTCATCAATTGCTCGCCTCAGCGAGTCCTGCCAATCTTCCTCTTCATATCCATCTCTGTTTTCTTCATAGAATTCTTCGTCAATAACCGGATAACACCAAGGAAATAAAGCTATAGCCAATTCACGGACACTCAATCCCGTGTAGTACTGGAACCATTCCTTTGCTAAAATATCTTCCCCGTCTTTGTTGTCTATATATACTTCTACTGGTGTACGCCCTAGTGATTTATTAACCCATCTCTCTAACGCTAGTGAGACTTTTCCACCATCAGCAATGTGCTTCATAAGCGGTTCGTCAATCGTGAGTTTTCTAAATCGTTGTTGTTCTGGAGTACCTTCAAACAGTTCTGCTAACTGCTCAATAGCATTCATCCCAAACACATTTGACTTGGGTATTTCTACCTTCCAACCTTTGTTAGTTCTCGTGACAGAGTCTTCATTAATAATTTGCCAGTATGTCTGATTAGTATCTATAAGGTGGGCGACAAGCACTACTGGCAATGAATGCCCCGTCCAATAATCAAGGTGAACTATTTTCCCATAATAGATATATGAGTCTTTCTTTTCTTTAAAATGGCTCGACCCTGTTTTAATTTGCAATGCAAGAAGCTTTCCATCTGGCCTTCCCTCTTGTACTCGCTCTAGGTGAGCATCTATCCCCATATCAACTATGGGTTGCTCTCTAAATATCCAACCCAATTCATTAAGGACAAGACGCTCAACCGCATTAATGCCAATTCTCTCCGTTGAGTCGTAACGTGACATTTTTAAGCCCTAACTGTGATGAGATGGAATGCGGTACTTAGGTCGGCAATAGATCTTCTTATATAACTTCTCACCACCCAGATAACCACAACGAAAAAAGTTAATAATACTACCATCCTGCTTCTGGTACTGAATGTATGCGCTCAATATCCTCTTTTGACTCTATTGCTTGCCACTGAGCAAAAATACACTTCTGGGGCGGCAATGGAAAGCATCACTTGGCCTCGGCGTTGTGAGCAAGTCAGGAGTGTGATCGAGGTGACACGCCATATGGCGTAGTGGGCCAAGATACAGGGCTGCGGCGGTTCAGGGGGGCGTGGTTAACAAAAATGGGCGTGGAGCAATAACCCGGGGCGTTGCAACGCCCCGGGTTATCAGTGGGTAGATGAGGATCAGGCTGGCTGGTGGAGGGTGATGCAGTGAATGCCGCCGCCCCCTGCCGCCACCGGGTCTATGTCTATCTGCACTATCTTGCGCCCCGGATAGAGCCGGGCCAGCAGATCCCGGCAATGGCGGTCAGCCTTGGCATCGCCGAACTGGGGAGCGATCACCGCGCCATTGATGGGCAGGTAGTTGATGTAACCGGCGGCAAAGTCCGGGCTGCGGCTGAATTTGTTGTCCCGTCCGCCCAGGGGCGGCGGCAGCTGATGCAGCTCCAGCTTGTTGCCGTCGGCGTCCGTCGCCTGCTGCAGTATGGCGAGATGCTGGCGGGTCACCTTGTAGTCGTAGGAGTCGGGATCCTTGTCCATGTTGATCACCACCACCCCGGGGCGCACGAAGCGGGCGTAGAAGTCCACGTGGGCGTCCGTGATGTCGCGGCCCTTGATCCCCGGCAGCCAGATGATCTTGCGCAGCCCCAGGTTTGCCTTGAGCTCTGCCTCCACCTGCGCCTTGGTGAGGCCGGGGTTGCGGTTGCTGTTGATCCAGCAGCTCTCGGTCATGATGGCGGTGCCGTTGCCATCCACCTCGATGCCATCCACCTCGATGCCGCCCCCCTCGCCGATGACCTCGCTCTGCAGGTAATGGGCATCCGCCTGGCGGCTCACCAGAGAGGCGATGCTGGCGTCATGGTTGTGCTCCTGCTTGTCCCCCCAGCCGTTGAAGTTGAAGTCCACCAGCCCGAGTTCCCCCTGCTCATCCTGCACGAAGACACCGCCGGTATCCCGCAGCCAGATATCGTCCATCAGGGCGTGAACGAAGTGGGTGTTGCGCTCGCCGCACAGCTGGCGCGCCAGATCCTCGTCATCCTGGTGGCAGAGCACGTTGACCCGGGTGTAGGGCGCCATGGCCTGTACCAGCCGGCCTATGGTGGCCTGCACCTCCTTGTAGTTGCGACCCCAGATCTCGCTGGTGGCACCGAAGGCCACCCAGACCAGGGCCTGGGGGGAGGACTCCTCCGGCATGTGGTAGCGGCTGGCGGCACTGGTCTCGCTGGCGGCGAAGGCCGAGCGGGCGCCGGGCAGGCTGCCGAACCCGGCAATGGCGCCGAGGGCGACCAGTTGTTTCAATACGTGGCGTCGGGAAAACATCTTTCTACTCCTGGGGTTCAGAGGCTGCTCTTGAAGCGAGTCCAGGCTCGCATCCGGGCACGCATCTGGGGTTGTGCAATGTCTTTGCCCGGAATGAGCCGCTGGTAGCTGGCTTCATCCAGGTAGATATCCGGGTTGGCCGTCATGGTGGCATCCACCATGGGTCTGGCCCTAGCACTGGCGGTCGGATAGCCGGTGCTGTTGGTGATGGCCGCCATGTTGGTCGGGCGCATCACGAAGTTGATGAAGGCGTAGGCATAGTCAGGATGGAGCGCATCCACCGGGATCGCCATGGTATCCATCCAGACGGTGCTCCCCTCCTTCGGCAATCTGTACTCGAAGTCGACCTCCTTGCCCGCCTCGGCGGCGGCGCGCCTGGCCTGGGTCATGTCGCCGCTGTAACCCAGGGACAGGCAGAGATCGCCGTTGACCAGCTGGGTCACCGGCTGGGACTGGAACTTGCGGATATGGGGCTTGAGCCCCTTGAGCAGCGCCAGCGCGGCATCCAGATCCTCGGCCTTGCCGCTGTGGGGATCCCGCCCCAGGTAGTGCAGCACCACAGCCAGCACCTCGTCGGGGGAGTCGATGATGGAGATGCCGCAGTCGGCAAATTTTGCCGCCAGATCGGGCTTGAACAGCAGATCGAGACTGCCCACCGGGGCATCCGCCATCCGCTGCCGGATCATGGCTGCGTTGTAGGTGAGCCCTATGGTGCCCCAGGTGTAGGGCACCACCGCATCCCGTGAATGGGGATAGGCTTGCTGCAAGCGCCGCAAGCCAGGCTCTATCTCCCCCAGGTGCTGCAACCTGCCCTGATCCAGCGGTTGCAGGCTGCCAGCCCGCATCAGCCGCTCCGCCACCGTATCGCCGGGAAAGATGAGGTCATAACCGCTGCGACCGGCCATCAGCTTGGCTTCCAGGGTCTCGCTGCTGTCCATGACGTCATAGATGACCCGGATCCCTGTCTCTCTGGTAAAGGCGCTGAGGGTATCGGGAGCGAAATAGTCGGCCCAGTTGTAGAGGCGCAGCACCTTGTCGGCCGGTTTCTCCTGGTCGAGCGCTGCTGCGGTGCCGGTGCACAACATGGTCGCGAGCAGCGCCAGCGTGCGGGATAGTCTCTCTGTCATGCCAACACTCCTCTGTGGTTGCCTGTCATCCGGCTCTGGTGGCCATCCAGACTCAGCAAGGCGCCATACATTTCGGGGCGGCGATCCCGATAGATGCCCCAGCTCATGCGTTCCTCGGCCATGGCCGCGAGATCCAGATCTTGTACCAGCACGCCCGGGGTGATCCTGTCCGCCTCGGCGAGCAGTGCCCCCTTGTGGTCGGTGATGAAGGAGGAGCCGTAGAACGCCATCTGCAGGTCGGGATCCGTGGTTGCCACCTCGTTGCCAATCCGGTTGGCGGCTATCACCGGCAGGATGTTGGCGGCGGCATGGCCGCGCTGGGTCAGTTGCCAGTGATCGCGGGAGTCGAGATGGGCCGCCCCCGGCTCCGAGCCGATGGCGGTGGGATAGAGCAGCAGCTCCGCACCCTGCAGGGCCATGCTGCGAGCGGCCTCGGGGAACCACTGATCCCAGCAGATGCCGACGCCGATCCGCCCCGCCGCGCACTCCCAGACCCGAAAACCGGTATCGCCGGGGCTGAAGTACTCCTTCTCCTGATAGCCGATGGCATTGGGAATATGGGTCTTGCGATAGACCCCCAGCAGCTTGCCGTCGGCATCTGCCAGTGCCAGCGAGTTGAAGAAGGCGTTACCGGCCCGTTCGAACCAGCTGATGGGCAGCACGACGCCCAGCTCCCGGGCCAGCGCCGAGAAGCGGCGCAGCACCCGGCTCTGCTCGAACGACTCGGCTAGCGCCAGATGGCCGTGGTGCTGCTCGATGCAGAAGTAAGGAGTAGCAAACAGCTCTTGCAGCAGGATAAGACCCGCCCCCTTGGCGGCAGCTTCCCGCACCAGACTCTCTGCCATGTCGAGATTGCGCGGCAGATCCCAGCTGCAGGCAAACTGGGTCGTCGCCACAACGATGTTACTCATCGGTTCTTCCTCCCTGAATGCCTGCCAGCACCCTGCAACGGGCAAACTGGGTGGTCGCGACGGTGATGTTGCTCATCCTCTTATCCTCGTACCGGCCATGCCGGCTGTTGCTGGGTGATGCAGTGGATACCGCCACCGCCGTGTGCCAGTTGGTTGATCTGCACCGGCATCACCTGCCGCTGCGGGAAGGCGCGCTGCAGAACTGCTGCCGCTTCCCGGTCGCTGGCCACCCCATAGGCGGGCATGATGATGGCGCCGTTGGCGATGTAGAAGTTGGTGTAGGAGGCACAAAAGACCTCGGCCTCTGCATCGATAGCCTCGCTGGCTTCATAGAGATCCTGCAGCTCGAACGTGCGTCCTCTGGCATCGGTGGCCTGCATTAGGGCGCGGCGGTTCTCCCTGACGATACGGGCATAGGTCGAGCTGGTATCGCGGGTGGCATCCACCAGCAGCTGGCCGGGGCGACTGAAGGCGCAGACTCCGTCCACATGGCCATCAGTCATGTCGCCGGTGACATGGTCGGGATCCCCCGGCAGCCAGATGGTCTTCTCGATACCGAGCAGGCGACTGAAGATCTGTTCGATCTCGCCCTTGCTGATCCCCGGGTTCCGATTGCTGTTGAGCAGCACCGATTCAGTGGTGATCAGGGTGCCTTCACCGTCCACATGGATGGCGCCCCCCTCGTTGGCCAGAAAGCTGCCGATGGTATCGAGCTCGAGGCTATTGAGGATGCGGCGGGCCAGCCCTTCATCCAGCGGGTGGGCCGACTTGCCGCCCCAGGCGTTGAAGCGCCAGCTCACCCCGGCGCTGCCCAGTTCCGGGTGGCAGATAAAGGTGGGGCCGGAGTCGCGGCACCAGCTGTCATCCACCGCAATGGGGACAAGGGTGACCCGCTGGTCACAGAGTGCGCGCGCTTCTGCCAGTGCGGAGGGGTCGACCACCAGCTTGACCGGCTCGAACCGGACGATGGTATTGACCACCCGGGCGAAGTCCTGCTGCACCCCGGCGAGGGTGACGCCCCAACCTGACTCCCACAGCGCCTTGTTGTGGGGCCAGACCATCCAGGTCGCTGCGTGCTGACACCATTCGGCGGGCATAAACCAGCCCTTTGCCACGATTCCCTGTTCCCGCATATCACCACCCTGATTAGGTACTGTTAAGATTGCTGACGATGGGAATAGACTATTCCTGCAGGCGCTGGCGAACAAACGATCGATTTTCCGTAAAAGTGATAAGTGGAGCTAATCAATGGTGTTCAAGCAGTGGCCTCCGCTCAACGTGTTGCGGGGCTTTGAGGCGGCGGCGAGACTCGGCAGTTTTCATCAGGCGGCGCAGGAGCTGCATCTGACCCAATCCGCCATCAGCCAGCAGATCCGCTCGCTGGAGGAGCTGCTCGGCCAGCCGCTGTTTCACCGGCAGGGGCGCTCGGTCGCGCTGACCGATGCGGGGCAGGATCTGCTGGAGACCACCCAGAGCGTGCTGCTGCAGCTGGCGATGGGGATCCAGCGGCTGGAGCAGTACCGCAAACCGAACCAGCTGGTACTCAATACCAGCACCGCCATCGCCCGCCACTGGCTGCTGCCGCGGCTGGGGGAATTTCACCGCCAGCATCCCGAGATCGATCTCTGGCTGTTCACCAGCGATGAAGAGCCCGACATGGCGGAGCAGACCATCGATCTCGCCCTGCGCTGGGATCTCGGGCCGCAGGCCGAGTGTCGCCATCAGCGGATGCTGGCAGATCGCTTGCTGCCGGTGGCCACCGCAACCGTGCTGTCCCGGCCCGCGGAGGAGCGCACCACCCTGCACGGGGAGCGGGAGCTGGATTGGCATCACTGGACGCTAAAGGGGGGAGAGGATCTGCACCTGCAGACCCGGGGACTCAACTTCTCCGATCCCGGCCTGCTGCTGGAGGCGGCCAGCGCCGGACTCGGCGTGGCGCTGGTGAGCGAGCTGCTCTCCCGTCCCGTCCGTCAGCAGGGGCAGCTGTTGCCGCTCTCTGCCCATCGGGTCAAGGGGCCGCAGTGGGATCTGCTGGTGCATCAGGAGAGCGAGGGAATGCCGGAGTGCCGCGCCTTCTGCCATTGGCTCGGTCAGCAATTTTCCGAGGGGGCGGAGATCGGGATGCCATTGCCGCCCTCTGAGGCAGGTCACTGAATCGGGCCGACAAGAGTGGTTAAATGGTCGGCCTCCCTCTTGCCGGATATTGCTGTGACCATGCCATCCGACCACCAGCACCTTCAGCCCTGGCCTGACTATCTGCAGGCCTCCTGGTTGCGCTGCGCCCACCAGACCAGCGCCACCCTCTGGCACCCGCCCCACAGCGCCAAGGGGCAGACCTTGCAGAGCCTGCGCCAGCGCAAACGGGAGCTGCTCACCACTGGCGAGATGGCCCTCGAGGATCTCTACGAATTTATGGAGGGGCGCCCCTGCGCCCTGCTGCTCACCGACGAGAGCGGCTGCCTGCTGGCCCGCACCGGCCATCGCGAGACGCTGGCAGAACTCGAAGCCCTGGGGTTTGGCCCCGGCGCCTTCTTCAGCGAGGGGCGCATCGGCACCAATGCCATCAATCTGGCGGCGCTGGAGGGGGTACCGCTCTGCGTCAGCGGCCCCCAGCACTTCAACCAGACCCTGCACCCCTGGCACAGCTGCGCCAGCCCGGTCTACAACAGCAACGGCCGTCAGGTCGCCATCATGGCCCTGGTCTGCCGGGTGGAGGAGGCAACGGTCGGGGATCTGGCGCTCACCGTCAGCGCCGGGCGCGAGCTGGCCCATCTGCTGCAGATGGAGACCCTGATGCAGGAGTCCCAGCACCATCTGAGCGAGCTTTACGCTTTGCTGGATGGCATGGATGACGGCGTGCTGGCCTGGGATCCCCAGGGTCGGCTGCGCTACCTCAACGCCCTGGCGGCACACCGGCTGAGGCTCGATCCGGCGCTTTGTCTCGGCCAGCCCCTGGAGCAGCACCTGCTGCTGCCCCAGCGGTTGCAGCTGGCCATCAGGGGGCAGACGCCGCTCAGTCATGTGGAGGTGACGCTGGAGCGGCTCGGCGCTCAGGAGGGGGAGTTTATCAATGCGCTGATAAGCCTCAAGCCGTTGCCGGGACCGGAGGGGGTCAGCTTTATCGCCCTGCTGCACCCGGTCGATCGGCTGCGGGCCATCCACCAACTGCGCCAGACGGTGCCCGAGCTGTCGGCGCTGGTGGGAGAGTCGAGCGCCATGCGCAAACTGCTGCGCTACGCCCGGCAGGCGGCCCAGAGTCAGGGGCCGATCCTGCTGCGCGGCGAGGAGGAGGTGGGCAAGGCCCAGCTGGCGGAGGCGATCCACTTTGGCAGCGAACGGGCCGCCGGGCCGCTCATCACCCTCAACTGTCAGGCGCTGCCGAGCGAGCGGATGGCGCTGGAGCTGATGGGCTCCGACGAGGCGGGGCAGGAGCGGGCGGGCAAGTTCGAGCTGGCCCACGGCGGCACGCTAGTGCTGGAGCAGGTGGAGTGCCTCTCTGCCCCCATGCAGGCGGCGCTGCTGCAACTGCTCAAGACCGGCCGCATCCAGCGCTTCGATTCGGCCCGCATCCTGCCGCTCAAGGTGCGGATCATCGCCACCAGCAGCGCCCCGCTGGAGCAGCGGGTGCAGGAGGGGCTGTTTGGCCGCCAGCTGCTCTATGCCTTGCAGGCGTGCGAACTGTGGCTGCCGGGGCTGCGGGAGCGCGCGGCCGATCTGCCCGGCCTTATCAGCCAGCAGCTAGGGGCGCAGGGGCGCGAGCCGGTGCGCCAGTTCAGCCCGGCGGCCCTCGACTGTCTGCTCGCCTATCCCTGGCCCGGCAATCTGGGGGAGCTGCGCAGTGCGGTGGAGCATGCCCTGCTCCACGCCGGTCAGGGGCCGATCCCGCCCGAGGCGCTGCCCGCCGCCATTCGTCACGGCTATCAGCGGGTGGCGGACGAGGTGGTGGGGCAACCGCTGCTCACCCTGGCGGAGCTGGAGCGCCAGGCCATCTTGCGCTGCGCCCACGCCTGCAAGGGACAGGTGAGCCAGATGGCCCTGCATCTGGGCATCAGCCGCACCACCCTGTGGCGGCGGCTCAAGCTGCTCGAGATCGATCCCGCCGACTATCACGGCTGACGGTTATTGAGGCCGTCGCGAACCTGCCTGCTGAAAATGAAACGGCCCCGCATCTGCGGGGCCGATTTATATGACAAGGTCAGCGGTGGCGCGGTTACAGCCCCAGCTGGTGAGCGGTGACAATGGCCGCCAGCACATCTTCGGCGGTGACCTTGAACGGCATGTTGTGGATAGTCTCCCCCTCGGCGGTGGAGGCCTTGGCCACCTCCATCAGGCGTGCCATATCCAGCTCCTTGACCCCCATCATATGCAAGTTGGTCGGCAGGCCGATCGAGCGGCAGAAGGCCAGCACTGTCTCGATCTCCGCCATCGGCGCGTTCTCCAGCACCAGCTGCACCAGGGTACCGAACGCCACTTTCTCACCGTGATAGAGGTGATGACACTCGGCCAGCTGGGTCAGGCCGTTGTGGACGGCGTGGGCGGCGGCCAGCCCGCTGCTCTCGAAGCCGATACCGCTCAGATAGGTGTTGGCCTCGATGATGTTCTCCACCGCCTTGGTGCAGAGCCCCTGCTCCACCGCCAGCTTGGCCTTGTAGCCATCGGCCAGCAGGGTCTTGTAGCAGAGCTCGGCGATGGCCTGCGCCGCTAGGGTGGAGGCGCCACCGGCCATGGTCTGGCAACCGGAGACTTTGTTGGCACGTGCCTCGAAGTAGGTGGAGAGCGCATCCCCCATGCCGGAGACCAAGAGCCGCACCGGAGCGCGGGAGATCACGCCGGTATCCATGATGACCATGTTGGGGTTGGTCGGGATCATCAGGTATTCGCTGAACTGCCCCTCCGGGGTGTAGATGACCGCCAGAGCGCTGGTGGGGGCATCGGTGGAGGCGATGGTCGGCACTATGACCACCGGCACTTTCTGGTAGAAGGCGACCGACTTGGCGGTATCCAGCGTCTTGCCGCCGCCGATGCCGATAATGACGTCAAACGGCGTCTGGTTGCAGCGGGCCAGCAGCCGGTCGATCTCGGGGCGGGAGCACTCGCCGTTGAAGCAGTCGAACTCGGGTTTGATGCCCGCGCCGTGGAAGCTGGTGGCCACGGTATCGCCCACCAGCTTGGTGACGAAGGCGTCGGCCAGGATCAGCGGCTTGGCGCCAAGCGCCTTAACGTAGTTGCCGATATTGGCGAGGGCCCCGTTGCCTTGTACGTATTTGCTGGGGCTGATGATGATGCGGTCCATATTCTATCCCTCTCTCTAGTTCATAAGACTTCTTTTGAAACTAACAGGGGCGAAGGGGCGGCTGTGCCGGGGACTCCTTCGTCTTTACTTGCACGACAGTGGCGCGGCTGCTGGCCGATCAAGCCGCTGCCGCGCCTTGAAACAGGCAGGTCAGTCGCCGAAGCGATCAAGGGCCAGCTGCTGGAAGCAGGCCAAGGCGGCGGTGGCATCCTCCCCGCGCGCCAGCAGGGTGAGCCGGTCGCCCTGACGCACGTTGAGCATGGCGAGCCGGGTCAGGCTGCGGGGATTGGCCTCTTTGTCCCCCTTTTGCAGCTTGAGTTCAGCGGCAAAGGGTTTGAGGGCGGCCACCAGTCGGGCGGCGGGGCGCACATGCAGGCCGTGGGGGTTGTCGACCACCACCTCGCAGCGCAGCCAGCCCTCGTCGGCTGCCGGTGCCGTTTCAGTGGCGACCTGCGCGGCTGTGGCAGGCAACATGGCTTGCTTGGGGCCCAGCGCGCCGAGCGCCTCTGCGGCCACCTCGTCGAGGCTCATACCTGAACCTGCCGCCACCACGGCGGCAAGGGTGCCCTCGACCAGCGGGGCGGGGCAGAGTCGCACCCGGGCGCTCAGCTCGGGGGGCAGCAGTTCGAGGGCGGTTTCGGCGCTCAAGAGGGCGCTGCCCAAGTCCATCAGCACCAGCACACCGCTACCGTCGTCCGCTTCTTCTATCGCACTCATCACGGCGATGGCATCTGTGCCGATGGGGTGATCGGGGTCATCGACCCCGGCTGCCAGCAGCAATCGGGCCGGGCTGCCCAGCTGGTCGGCCAGCGCTTTCAATCCGGCCGCCAGCATGGCGCTGTGAGAGACAACTACGATTCCGATCATGTCACAACCTCGCTCTGTCACGCAGGGCGGTCAGCAGCAGCAGGGTCGAGGTGGCCCCGGCATCCTGATGGCCGATGCTGCGCTCGCCAAGATAGCTGGCGCGTCCCTTGCGGGCCTGCATCTGGATGGTGGCCTCGGTACCGGCAGCGGCGGCTGCCACTGCCTTGTCCAGCGCTTCGTTGAGCGGCAGCTCTTGCTGCTGCGCCTGTTGCAGGGCGGCCAGTGCTGGCCACCAGGCATCGCACATGGTCTTGTCGCCCGGCTCGGCGCGGCCGCGGGAGACGATCCCCTCGACCCCGTCGCTCAGCATTTTGCACAGCTGGCTGAGGCTCAGACTCTGGCAGGCGTCGGTGCTGGCCGCCGCCCGGATAAAGAAGGTGCCGTAGAGCGGGCCGCTGGCGCCGCCGACCGAGGAGAGCAAGGTCATGCCGGTAGTTTTCAGTACCTGACCGATATCCTTGTCTGCCACCGCGGGCAGCTTCTCGGCCACCTTGGCAAAGCCGCGCTGCATGTTGAGGCCGTGGTCGCCATCGCCGATGTCGGTATCCAGCGCGGTGAGGTAGTCACGCTGCTCGGTGAAGATGTGTTCGCAGTCGAGCAGCCAGTTGACGATGTGATGCTTGCTTAACATGGGTTCTCCTTAGCAGCCGCGACGCAGGGCGGGGGTGTTAACGGGGGCATCCCACAGGGTCATCAGCTCATCATCCACCTTGAGCAGGGTGATGGAGATGCCGGTCATGTCGAGGGCGGTGCAGTAGGGGCCAATCAGGTTGCGCACCAGATGGATGCCCGCCTCTTCGCACAGGGTGGCGAGGCGACCATAGACGCCATAGAGCTCGGAGATGGGAGTACCGCCGAGGCTGTTGACCAGCGCGATGACCCGATCGCCCGCATTCAGCGGTTCGATAAAGGTGTGCTCTTCCTGCCAGCTGCCGGAGGCTCTGTCCCAGTGACGCAGAGTACGGCCATAGGGAGTGTTGTCCGCCAGCTCGCTGAACATGTCATCCACCAGGGTATTGAGGTCGGTGAAGGGGCGGCGCTCGATGCCCGGCTCGCCGTGAATGCCCACGCCGAACTCCATCTCGTTGTCCGCCAGGGTGAAGGAGGGCTTGCCTGCGGCAGGCACGGTACAGGCGTGGGTAGCAACGCCAATGGTGCGGCTCTGGTTGTTGATGCGGCGGGCCAGTGCCTCGCAGCGGGTCAGGTCATAGCCCGCTTCGGCAGCGGCCCCCACCAGTTTCTCGCACAGCACGGTCGTGGCAACGCCACGGCGACCGGCGGTATAGAGGCTGTCTTTGACCGCAACATCGTCATCGATCAGGGAGAAACCGACCTTGACCCCGTCACCGTGCAGCAGCTCGACCGCGGTTTCGAAGTTGAGCACGTCGCCGGTGTAGTTCTTCACCAGAAACAGCACGCCCGCGCCGCCATCGACGGCCTGACCGCACTCGTACATCTGGTCCGGGGTCGGGGAGGTAAAGATCTCGCCGGGGCAGGCACCATCCAGCATTCCCTTGCCCACCAGACCGCCGTGCATCGGCTCGTGGCCGCTGCCACCGCCGGAGACCAGCGCCACCTTGCCCATGACGGGGGCGTCGGCGCGGGTGATGTAGTGGGGTTCGATACGTACCTTGAGCTCGGGGTGGGCGGCAGCCATCCCCATCAGTTGTTCACGGACCACGGCATCGACGGCATTGATCAGCTTCTTCATGGCTCACTCCTTGGCTTGCCACCACACGGGGTAGGCAGATGGTTGATGGAGCCAGTCTAACGACAGAAAAAAGGATAAAAATGACGGTCGGTTTGGTTCGGATTTGAAACAGCGGAAGGGTGGTTGGCGTTTCAAACTGAAACAGCGAGAGGCAAACGGGCGGGAAACTGTTAGCGGCCTCACAGCCATGAAAAAGGGCCCCGCAGGGCCCTTCGCTATAACCGGACGGGTTAGATGGCCCAGCCACCGGCATAGAAGATCACCAGCGCCACGGCGATGATGACGGTGCCGATGTTCAGCTTCTTCCACTCGGCGGCAAACAGGCGACCGACGACCAGCGCCACGAAGCCCAGCATGATGCCGGTTACGATGTTGCAGGTCAGCACGATGAAGACGGCGCACAACATGCCGGCAAGGGCATCGACCGAATCGCTGAAGTCCAGCTTGGTGACGTTGCCCAGCATCAGCAGGCCGACGTACATCAGGGCTGGTGCGGTGGCGTAAGCCGGTACCAGATAGCTCAGCGGGGAGAGGAAGATCATCAGCAGGAAGAGCACGCCAACCAGAGCGGCAGTCAGGCCGGTCTTGCCACCGGCTGCGGTACCTGCGGCAGACTCGATGTAGACGGCAGCCGGAGCACCACCCACCACGCCAGCGACCATGCTGCTGACGGAGTCGGCAGTCAGTGCCTTGCCGCCGCTGATGATGTGGCCACGTTCGTTGATAAGGCCCGCCTGACCCGCCACGGCACGTATGGTGCCGGTCGCGTCAAACACGGCTGTCATCACCAGCGCCAGTACGGTCGGAATCACCACCGGATTGAGGGCGCCCAGCAGATCCATGCTGCCTACCAGCGAACCTTTCTCACCGGTCAGGCTCGGCATGGCGAAGAAGCCTTGCCAGGTCACTTTCGGATCGAAGATAAGGCCGAGGATGGAGATGGCGATGATCACCATCAGGATGCCGCCCGGCACCTTGCGACGCTCCAGACCGAAGATGGCAGCCAGACCCAGCACCGTCATGATGACAGGGAAGGAGGTCACTTCACCCAGTTGAACCGGCAGACCGGCCCCTTCGTTCTTGATCACCATGCCAACGCCGTTGGTGGCGATCAGCAGCAGGAACAGACCTATACCTATGCCGGTGCCGTGGGCGATGCCGGAGGGGAGGTTGTCCAGGATCCACTGGCGCACGCCGGTGACGCTGATCAGGGTAAACAGCACACCCATCAGGAAGATGGCGCCCAGCGCGACCGGAATGCTCAGTCCCTGACCCAGTACCAGACTGAACGCGGTAAAGGCGGTGAGGGAGATGGCGCAACCTATGGCCATCGGCAGCTTGGCCCACAGACCCATCAGCAGGGAGCCGAAGGCGGCGATCAGGCAGGTCGCCACGAAGACGGGGCCCTGCTCAAAACCGGCGGCACCCAGCATGTTCGGCACCACTATGATGCTGTAGACCATGGCCAGGAAGGTGGTCAGCCCGGCCAGCAACTCCTGGCGGACAGTGCTGCCACGCTGGCTGATGGAGAAATAGGAGTCCAGAAACCCGCTATTGCCGGTGCGGGCCGTCATTTCTTGCGTTGCCATAACTCATCCTGAATGTGTGAAGGAAATCGTTTGCGTAATGGCGCGCAAAATAGCAAGAATTTGGCGAGATTGCAGCGGATCAGGCACAATTTTCCCGAACTTTTCCATTTAAAGCCTCATTGGAAGCCTCAACTTCCACATGGGAAGCTCCCCTTCAGCTTCTACACTCTTAGCTAGCCCCCATCAGCCGGAGACAAGCCCATGCACACAGGCAACCTGCTTGGCCAGATCCCTTCCCCCCTGCCCAACGAGGTGTTCACCGACCTGGTCAGCACCAATCACTTTCGCATCGAGCGCATCCTCTCCCAGGGGCAACAGACCCCCACGGGGGAATGGTTCGATCAGGATGAACACGAGTGGGTAGCGCTGATACAGGGCGAGGCCATCCTGGTCTTCATCACACCGGATACCGGGGCCCAGGAGCGCGTTCATCTGGGACCTGGAGATTACGTCAACATCCCGGCGCACCTTCAACACAGGGTGGAGTGGACCCATCCTACCGAGACGACCGTCTGGCTCTGCATCTACTACTAGGGGAATCCCCTCGCCGCAGTGATGACACACAACGAAAAAAGCCCAATCGACAGATTGGGTTTCCTGGACTCAGATGCTGAAAGTGCATAGCCAAAAGGCCTTCCTGTGAGGGAAGGCCTTTCAAATTAGTGGCGGAGCGGACGGGGAGATGAACGCAGTCCAGCTCAAGCACAAGGGGCCACAGGCAGGGACCGAGTTGCCAGTGGCAAGTCGCAGCCCTGTCTGTGGCCCCTTGTTTCCTTAATACCGTTCGCGAATATCTAAAAAGCAAAAAGGCCTACCCGCTAGGGAAGGCCTTTCAAATTAGTGGCGGAGCGGACGGGACTCGAACCCGCGACCCCCGGCGTGACAGGCCGGTATTCTAACCGACTGAACTACCGCTCCGCATTCGGTTAGCTTGCGCTAAATCTTCTGCTGCTTTCTTGTGAGGTGTCATCCTCGCAGCCGGCAACGTGATTCTCACATCACCGTTTAATTGGGTGCCTGGCAGTGTCCTACTCTCGCATGGCGAATGCCACACTACCATCGGCGCTACCGCGTTTCACTTCTGAGTTCGGCATGGGATCAGGTGGTTCCACGGCGCTA
>NZ_JBGLQX010000021.1:0-79053 GCF_041403065.1 Aeromonas sp. S16(2024)
AAAGCGTCGATGGACATGAAATGGTTCCCGAAAAGGGAGCATAAGATCATAACCCGCGACATCGGTCAAATCATGTAAATGTGCTCAATAAACGTTCGCGATCTCGCCCTGTAATAGTGGTAGCTTCATCGAACATAGTAAAAAATCCCTTTGGGGATTCATTACTAAGGACTCTCTCTTGAAAAAGCTTCCAGCTTTCAGCAAATACGTCCTTCTCATTATAACCCAATCTCTCATGTATATATTTTCGCAGACCTAATTTTGCTGCTTTCCTATAATTCTGAATTGCTTCTAATTTAGTTGTTTGAGCGTAGTGGGCGTAATAATCAGTGATTGCCATCACTATCTGCTCTGGCACAGCATGAATTACACCAGTTATAGAGTTGTGGCTATCAATTTCAACATATAAACTATCGGGGACTGAATTAGACTCGGTCCACTCTTTAATCAGTTCTGTTAACTGTTGTCCTCTAGTTCTACCTTGCGCATCACCAGCCGCCCAGTCTTGAGCTAGTTGTATAACCGAGCTAGGAGCTAAACCACAGAACTTGGCTAAGCCTTGAAGAGAAAGGAATGTTTCACCATTGGGTAAAACACCCATGCTAATACTATCAACTTCTTGCATCTTAACTGGCACTAAGGACAAGTTTTGTTGAATCACGTTATACTCCATTAAGAATTTTTATATTGAGCTGGTGTAACATATCTGTCGGCAACTAAATAACACTATGGTGACTCTTTATATTTTTGAACTGTAATGAAATTAACAATGGCACAATAAATGGTAGGTTTTCCTGTGGAAGGCGCATAATGGACCTGTCCAGCAACTAATACATATGCTCCTTGTAAGTCATCGAGGCTTTTTAAGTGGAAAGATGAGATAAACTTTTCTTTTATATCTCTGAATATTTTTATACTGACACCTTTCCTAGATTCACTTGCATTTAGCCATAGACCACCATCAAGAACTTCATCTTGGGCATCAACAATAACCCCCCAGAATAGTCTATACCTATTATCATCCATGGAGTCGTTGACTTCATCAAATGAAACAACAAGATTCTTTATTTTCCCATCAACCTTCAGTCTACCAGTATCAGAAAACAATCTAACTTGCTTGTCTGATTGCCTAAATTCGGGGAATCTTTTTAGGTAAGATAAAATCTGTCGCAAACTTTTGTTTGCTTCAGTTTCATTTTTGACACCAGCCCCTTTTCCTATGGCTCCACCGCTAGGTTTAACGACAAACTCCTCTTCAGGTATTTGATCATACGATATATCAGCTAAAATTCCGCCAATCTTATCATCCAAATTAATAACGTATTCCGTTACTAATGGGATTTTGCCAGCCGTGGAAAGCTCACCATCGGTTTCATCTTCAATAAGTAAATATGATGTTCTATATTGGCACTCAGAATTATAGTGATGGGAGTTAAAGTGAGCTGCCCTTTTTACTTTAGCAAGAGGGTTAGTTGCAGAACGGAACCATGCAACATCGCCACATCCTTTACATACAAGACCTGCTTTTAATTTTTTTTGATGCTCAGGAGACAATATCGAAAAATCAGTAGCTGAGTATGTAATTCCAGTCTGTTGGCACAATGCATAATCCATAGAACCCTCTTACCAAGCATTGACAATATAAAGTCATGCTAATGGATGGAATGCTTCATTTGAAACAGTGTGAGCTCATTTTGTGATCATCAGCCAATTCAGGACAGTAGGTTCGATTACGCTTCGTTAATCGAACCTACATGCAGGCGGGTTCCGACAGGAAAAAAAACCAAGATCCCGCCTGTCGGGCTACCTCAACTGAAACGCCTTGACGATAAATTCGATAAAGAGCCGCACGTTGCGGGACTGCTCCTTGTGGAAGGGGTAGACGGCGAACAGGGCGTGGGGGTCGGGTTGCCAGTCGGGGAGCAGCTTCACCAGGGAGCCGTCCGCCAGCTCGTTCGACACGAACTCTTTGGGCACCAGGATCACCCCAAGCCCCTGCACCGCCGCCTGTTTCAGGGCGATGCCGTTGTTGGCGCAGAAGCTGGCGGGCTTCAATTCCACCGCCACGCTCTCCGCGTCCCGGGTAAAGAACCACTTGTTGGGGGAGGAGGAGAGGCTGTAGCGCAGGCAGTTGTGAGCCTTGAGATCCTCAGGGTGGGCGGGCTGGCCCGCCTCCTTCAGGTAGTCGGGGGCGGCGCAGAGCACTCGCTGCACCTCGCACAGGGGTTTGGCGCGCAGGGTGGAGTCCTCCAGGGTGCCTGCCCCCCGGATCACCAGATCCAGCCCCTGATCCACCAGATCCATATAGGCGTCGCTCAGGATCACCTCGATGCTGATTTCCGGATAGCGGCGCTGGAACTCGCAGACAAGGGGGTTGAGGCGGATCAGCCCGTAGGACATGGGCATGCCGATCCTCAACCTGCCCCTGGGGGTGAAGGAGGCGGCCATGATGGACTGGTCGGCGGCCTCCAGGCTGTCCAGCACGCCGCATATCTGGCCGTAGTAGGCCATGCCCGATTCGGTGACGCTCAGCCGCCGGGTGGTGCGGTTGATCAGCGCGATGCCGAGAAAGGCTTCCAGTTCGTTGATGTTCTTGCTGACCGCCGCCTGAGAGAGGCGCAGGTCGTCCGCCGCCGCCCTGAAGGTGCCCATCTCCACCACCCGGCGAAAGACGTTCAGCGCCGTGATCTTGTTCATCCTGCCCCCGTTAATTCACTACTGGTAAATGATGGCGCCATCATTGCGCACTTTTATCACAATAGTGCGGATCCCGGGGCTGTCCATCCCCCATCCCCGGCCATCGGTCGCCAGCCGTCATGGAAAAGAGAGGCATGACAAGGGCGGCCGGGCTGCAGCCCGACCGCCCGATCCATGGGGGAGGCTTATTGCGCCTTGCCCGGCGCGGGGGGCAGGGTGATGCCGACATCGGCCCAGGGATTGGTGCCGAGCAACTGGGCGTGGGGCACGTCGGCCTGGTAGCGCATGGTGAATGCCTCGGGGCCGTGGGCGAAGGCCACCAGCAGCCCCTGTCTGGCGTCCATCAACCCGGCGTGCATGCCCAGCCCGTGATAGCTGACTCGCACGGCCTTGTCCTCCAGGCCCACCTTGTCTATCTGGAAGCGGGCTATGCTGCCGTCTTTCAGGGTAAAGCCCCAGCGGAACGGGCCGCCGCTGACCACCGTCATCACCTCGTCGATGTCGGTGCCGTCTTCTGCGGAGTTGACGTGCATCCGGCCATATTTACCGAGCACGGCGCTGCGGGTGCGCTCGTCCAGCGCCATCAGGTCATAGACCTTGGGGTAGGGGCCGACGCCGGTCTCTTCGGTGGCGACGCCGCCCCCTTGCACCGCGGGCTCGCGCCCTGCGAGCCTGGCCTGCTCCAGCAGCTCCCCCTGACTCAGGTTGAAGGCCGCAATCAGGGCGCCGTGCTCAGCTTTGGTCAACGCGCGGCGGTGGGAGGCTTCGAGCAGCGGCCTGGCTTTGTCGGGAATGTCGACGGTGACCACGTTGACGCCTATGGGGTTGAGCACCCCGTTGACCGCCTCGACCCCGGTCACGGCGGGGCGGCCATCGCTGAACTGCACCGAGACAAGGTCACCGGCGAAGGTGTTGAAAGAGAGGGCCGAGGCGATGGCGCCAGCCAGCAAAGCGACTTGGGGGAATTTCATATCAGACTCCTCGTTAAGGTTCGAGAAGCAGTCTAGGGCGCTGAAGTGTTCACTGAAATGGCACTCAACTGATATCAAAATTCACTGATGGTAATGAATCACGAGGAAGAGGGGCCTGCCGGTCGATCCCGCCCGACCTGGGAAAGATCAACTTATCTCCCCCGTCTGTGTGTTTGCGTACAGACCGGGCCAGTGGACGGGCCGCACTATCAGACGGGTCGTTTATGTCGCCCACATGCAACGTCAAGGAGAAAGCCATGACCATTGGAACCGTTCTGCTGATCGTGCTTGTCCTGCTACTGATCGGCGCCATTCCCCGCTGGCCGCACAGCCAGGGCTGGGGCTACGCGCCAAGCGGCGCCATCGGACTGGTACTGACAGTACTGCTCATCCTGGTCTTGCTCGGCAAGATCTAGGCAAGTTCACTTCGGAGAAATCAACAGATGCCACACAGCAACCTAATCCTCATCGCCATCTCGCTGCTCTGCACCTTGGGGCTGAGCGGATGCGACAAACCGGGGTCGGCGGAACAGGCCGGCAAGAGCATAGATGAGGCGGCCAGCGAGACTGGCAAGAAGGTCGATGCCACCCTCGACAAGTATGAAAGCAAGGTGAGCCAGCAAGGTGCCGAGAGCGCCCAGGCCTGGGCAGACACCGAAGTCACCACCAAGGTGAAGACCAAGCTCTTCGGCGAGCCCGGCCTGAGATCACTGCAGATCAGCGTCGATACCGTCGGCGGTGTCGTCACCCTGACCGGGACGGCCGATTCGCAAGCCAACAGCGACAAGGCCAGCGCGATCGCGATGGCGGTCGATGGCGTCGAGAATGTCGTCAATCAGCTGACCCTCACCGCGACCCAATAGGGTCGCTTGCTCAAGGAGCACAAGATGGAAATGCACCAAGCCTACCGGGAAAGAATGAGCGCCCAGCTCAAGGAGTGGGGCTGCCAGATCAATTTGCTGGAAGCCAGGCTGGAGACCCTCTCGGCCGACATGAGGGTCAAGGGGGCCAAGGAGCTCCAGGCGCTTCGTGCCAGGCAGCATGCGGCTTCCGACAGCATGGAGGTGCTCGGCAGGGAGAGCGGCGAGTCCTGGGAGCAGGTCAAGCTCACCGCCGACCAGATGTGGCACGATCTGAAGAGCGGTCTGGCGGAGGCTCAGTCCAAATTCAAGTGAGCAGGGATCCCCCTGGGGGAAGCTGGGTGTCCCAAGATGAAAAAAGTCGGCGAGCGCCCGGGCGGGGAGTTCGCCGCCCACTCAGCCAGCATGATGATGTTCACCCGCCAGCGAGAGCAGGCCCCCTGCCAGCCCTTGAGCCGCTCGCCGGCATTCACGCCGCCTTTCCCCATGTCGCTGGCTGACCCCGGATGGCCAACTCCCCATCCCTCCTTCCGTCTCGTCAACCGCCATCACACAGAGCGCTGTGATCCAATCATTCGGAACAGTCATATCACTCTGGCCACTAACCAAATGGAGATTGATCAAATGAAATGGTTTCAGCGTTGTGCAGCCATTGCCATGGGATTAACCCTGGCCGCCTGTGGGGGTAGTGATAATGACAGCAACCCGGGCAATACCAATACCGCCATCAGGATCAGCCATCTGGCTCCTGATGCCCCCAAGGTCAATGTAAAGGTTGATGGTGCCGCTTTCCTGACGGCCGTTGACTATGGCTCAAGCAGCGGGCTCAAGCCGGTTGCCGCTGGCAGTCACGAAGTGGCGGTCGACGGTATCTTGCCGAGCGGTACGACGACGGTTATTGGCCCGGTGTCACTCGACCTGAAACCCGACACCCAGTACGACGTGCTGGCAGTGGGCAAACTGGCGGGCAGCGGGGATACCGCATTTGGCCCGCTGGTGATTGAGCGGCCGAACCAGGCGCCAACGGGCGGCGATATTCGTGTGCAGGTGCTGCATGCCGCACCGAGTGCACCGGCAGTCGACATCCATGTCACCGCGCCGGGGGCCGCCCTGACCAGCCCGACGCTGGCCAACATTCCGTTCAAGACCTATAGCGACCCCCTCACCCTGCCGGCAGGGGAATACCAGATCAGGCTGACCTTGCCGGGGACGGTGGATGTGGTCTATGACTCCGGCCCACTGCCACTCAATGCCGGGGCTGACCTGCTGATCGCGGCAATCGACAACCTGGGCGCAGGGCCAAGCCCGGTACAGCTGCTCGCCATAGACGGTGCTGGCGCAACCCCCATCTTGTCTGCCGATGAACAGGCTCAGTTGAGGGTGGTCCATGCGGTCGCCGATGCCCCTGCCGTCGACATCTGGGTCAATGGCGTTGCGCCGACAGCGGCCCCGCTGCAAGGATTGGCGTTCAAGGGGAATACCGGCTATCTGGATTTGGCGGCGGCGGATTATGACTTTGTGGTCACGCCAACCGGAGCCGCCACCCCTGAGGTGATCAGTGCCAGCGACGTGCCGCTCAAGGCGGGCGTTCGCTACTCCCTGTTTGCCGTTGGCCAGTTGCTGGACCCCGCCGGTGAAACCATAGAGCCGCTGTTGCTGACGGATACCGGACGTGTGGTTGCTACCGAGGCCCAACTGCGGGTGCTCCATGCCGCCCCCACGGCACCGGCGGTTGACATCTATCTGACGACGGGGTCGGACATCAGCAGCGCCACCCCCGTACTCAAGGCCGTGCCCTTCAAGGCTGACAGCGGCTATCTTGCCGTTGCCGCCGGGGATTACCAGGTCACCGTCACCGCCTCAGGCGACAAGACCCCGGTCATTGGTCCCCTGCCGGTCACCCTGGCCAACGGTCAGGTGCTGACAGCCGCGGCCCTGTCTGACAGCGTCGGTGGCGTGGATCCCGAGTTGCTGATCCTGGACGACGTCAGCAGTAAATGATGATCCTCTGCTAGTCGACTGACTCGCAACCTGACCCAAACTGAGCCCTTCGGTTTGGGTCTTTTTATGGCAGGAAATCAGGGTTCCCACCTTGCTGAACATGCCATCGCCAGGGGGCTGCCGAGGGGGACAGGGTGCGCCATGGGGCCTGGCTCCCGGCAATGGGGCGGCCCTTGTGGTATCAAGTCAGGGTTACTCCCCCCAACCAGAGCACATCGGAGAAGAATCATATGCTGGCGCTGATCACCACGGCTCACCACACCAGTTACCCCAATCCCATCGGCTTTAGCGCCGGGGAGCGGGTGCGTATCGGTCACGAGGATGACGAGTTTCCGGGCTGGGTTCGCACCGTCACGACGGATGGCAACGAGGGGTGGGCGCCGCTGTCGCTGCTGACGCTCCTCGGGGAAGGGGAGGCGCTGGCGCGCCAGGATTACACCGCCCGCGAGCTGGACGTGGCGGTGGGGGAGCGGGTGAGGGTGGATCGCGAGCTGGCAGGCTGGCTCTGGGTGCACAACGAAACAGGGTGCTCGGGCTGGATACCGGCAAGCTGCATCTCCTCGCCGTCATAAGGCGGGGGGGCCCAGGTGCGCGTGTTCGAGCGGAGAGAGTAGGGAGGAGGGAGAAACCCGGCCACCAACGGGGCGCGGCGGCCGGGTGAATTGTAAAGAGTAGGGTGACGGAAAGCGGGATCAGCCTAGTCTAATCAACTCGATGGGGGCGTAACGCTCCTGGCTGTTTGCCAGCAGCACACACTTCTCGTGTTCCGCCTCATAGGGGGTCAGGTTGTCGGTGTGCGCCTCCTTCAGGGTGTCGACCGCGCCGGTGGCGGCAATCATCACCCGTTGGCCCAGGGTCAGCACATTGCGGTTTCTGTCGTAGATCTTCATGGCATTCTCCTTGTGGGATGGGCGCCCCGGCCCGTGCCAGGGCAACGGGCCCCAGACTACGCCTCCGAAAAAGTGCGATACCTGTCACAGATCAAAAAAAGGGGAGAGAGGGACTCGGGGCAGCGAAGCGGCGCTGGCGCGCTGGCAAGGGGGCCGCCGAGGCCGCCACTGCCTGTCGCAGGGCGGGGAGGGTGCCCCCGCTTTTCATTTCTCCGGGCTCGAACTGCAAGGGGGATGCGCTATAGTGGAGCCGCTCGTTTTACTGCCTTCAACCAACCGAGAGTGCATTATGAATCGTGATATTGCCGCCCAGTTCATCAAGATGCTGACCAACCTGGACCAGTGTCTGGCCAAGGCCGAGGCCCACGCCGAGGCGAAGAAATTCAACGTGGAGAACTTCTTCAATGAGCGCCTCATCGTCGACATGCTGCCGCTGAGCAAGCAGGTGCTGATCTGTTGCGACAGCGCCCGCGCCCTGGTGGCCACCGCCAGCCTGAGCGAGCCGCCGGTGCTCGGGGATGATCCCAAGACCATGGCGGATCTGCGCGCCCATGTGGCCAAGACCATTGCCTATCTGCAGAGCAAGCTGGACGCCGACTTCAGCCAGTATGCCAGCGGCCACTACTACCCCTACTGGGCCGGTGGCAAGGGGATGGACGGCCACAGCTGCGTGCACGAGTACGGCATCCCTAACTTCTACTTCCACCTGACCATGACCTATGCCCTGCTGCGCCAGGCTGGGGTGGATCTCGGCAAGCGGGATTACCTGGGTGGCCTGAACCTGCAATAAGAGCCCATCCCATCAGGCTGTTTAACTCGCCATGTTGAACCCAGGCTGTGCTCGAAATCCTCACGTACTCCAGTACGCTCCGGTTTCTGCGCGCTGGCTGTGTCCAAACTGCCTTCGACAATGACGCCTATTGGGATAGGTTGTAAGCCGCTGCTCTGCCGGAATGAAGAGAGCCTGCCATCCGGCAGGCTCTCTGCTTTTCGGGGCTCCCGCATCCCGGGGGTGGCGCCGGCTTATTCGCTCGGGATCCCCGCCTGTTCGATGGCGAGATCGGTGCCGCACAGCACCTGGGTGAGGGTGATGGTGACCCGCATCTCCCCGGGCAGCTTGGGGTCGTCGAAGCGGTCTGTGTAGCGGATGCGCTTGCCCGGCGCCAGCTCGAGATACTCGCCGCCGAAGGCATGGCTGTGGCCGCTGCCAAAATGGAAGAACGCCATCCTGAAGGTGCCGCCGACGCTGGCCTCCAGGTGTTCTACCCGGCAGGTGAAGCCATGGGGCGGCAGCCACTTGGTCAGGGCGTCCGCCTCGATAAAGGCTCTGTATACCCGCATCGGCGGGGCCTTGAGAACGCGGTGCAGTGTCACGGTTCCAGTCGTCATGAGGGATACCTCCTCGGTTGGTCCGCAGCAAGAATAGTCGCCCACGGCGATGTTGGCCGCTGCTCGGGCGGCGAATCGGGTGAGCGAGGATGCCTGGCCCCGCCGCTCTCCTGCGTCGCACTTCTTCGCTAACGCAGTGATTTTTCAGCGGATTGGCGAGGAGTTGATCAAGGTAGAGGTTATTGCCGCCGTTCGCTCATATAATCGCCGCCATGCAAGCGACTCGGAAGGATTCGATGACAAAGCCGATGGTGGCCCTGCTGGGGTTGTTTTACGCCTGCCTGGTGTGGGCCAACCCCGTTCCCTTCGTGGCCAGTCCGTCACCGGTGCAGGGGAAGATGGAGCCGCTGCTCTCCTGGTTCACCGGCGAGTTCTCCAGCCAGGAGCAGGCCGGTTACGACCAGCGCTTCACCAGTGCCGAGCTGCGACTGGTGGAGATCTGGCAAGGGGAAGGTCCTTATCGCTGGGTCTATGCCGAGCAGTTTCTGACGGAACGGGCGGTGCGCCCGTTCCGTCAGCGCATCTACCGTTTCTCCCCGCTGCCCGATGGTCGCATCCTGATGGCCGAGCTGACCATGCCGAGGGCCACGGATTTCGCCGGCGCCTGGCGTCAGCCCAGGCTGCTTGACACCCTCACCCCGCAACAACTCTCCCTGCGCCAGGGCTGCGAGATCTGGCTGACCCGCCAGGCCAGCGGGGAGTACGCTGGGCACAGCAAGGTCGGCAGCTGCGCCACCGACTTTGGCGGCGCCACTACCCTGGTGCAGTACCTCTGGATAGGCCCCAACAGCGTCAGGCTGCTGGACAGGGCCTATGACAACGGCGCCCACCAGCGCTGGGGCAGCCCGGGGGAGGGGTATCTCTACCTGCGCAAGGTGAAGCAACGGGGGGAGTGACCTGGACGGCGCCGAATCACGCCGGCATGTCCAGCGCCCTGTAGTGTTGCGGCAGGCTTCGGCAGCGGGTGTTGCGGTTGGGCCGGCGGGTGCCGACCCTGGCCTCCTGCCATTTGATGTACTTGCCGATCATGGCCGGTGTCATCTCGAAGCGCTCCGCCACGGCACTGAAGCTGCCCACGCGGGCAGCCTTGACTAAGGTCTCGATGGCGGTCAGACGATTCACTCTAAACACCTGGTTTATCACGCCGAGCACCGTCATCTCTGGCTGGCGACGCGGCTGTCAATATACCGGGCGGCACTTGATTGACGATGGAATACCCTGTGATGAGCCTCGATTATTACGCCCTCTACCTGCTGCTCGCCCTGGGGACTGTGCTCAGTCCCGGGCCTGCGGTGATCTACACCATAGGCAACACCCTGACCCGGGGAACCCGCCACGCCATCGCAGGCTTTGTGGGGGTGGCGGTGGGGATACTGCTGGTGGCGACCCTGGCCTCGCTGGCGGTGATCTGGTTTACCCATTGGCTGGCCGGTGGGCAGCAGATCCTCACCCTGGGGGGCGCCCTCTATCTGCTCTATCTCGGGGTGAACTCCTGGCGTCAGCGCGGGGTGAGCCCAGTGGTGAGCACGAGCTCGGATCGGGATTGCTGGCGCAGCTTCGTCAAGGGGGCGCTCATCAGCCTGCTCAACCCCAAGGCGATCATCTTCTTCACCAGCCTGTTTCCCCAGTTCATCGACTTCCGCCAGGGGGCGCTGGGCCAGTGCATGCTGCTGGCGCTGACCTTCAGCGCCGTGGTGCTGGTGGTGCACGGCGGCTACTGCCTGGTGTTTCGCTGGGTGGGCTTGCAGGGCTATGGCGAGCGCTTCGCCAGGGGCATCAACCGGCTGTCGGCCGTGATGTTCACTGGCTTCGCGATCCTGCTGCTGATCAGGGCGCTGGGCTGAGAGAGGGCCAGGCGGGGCACCCCGCCTGGTCAGTGCGTGGTTTGGTCCCGTTTATGTCGCGAGCCCAGGCCAGTGCGCCTGAAGGTCGATGAGAATGGAGAGGCTGACCGCCCCGAACAGCAGACCCGTGGCCAGGTTCAGGGGCCGCTGCACCCGGCTTAGCAGGTGCTGGGCCCGGGCGGTGGAGAGGCTCCAGGCCAGCAGCCCGAACCAGGCCAGGGAGAGCAGGAACAGCTCCAGGATCAGCAGGCCCCGGGTCAGGCCATCCACCTGGGGCGTCACCATGGCCGCCAGCAATCCCATGAAAAACAGCAGTGCCTTGGGGTTGAGCAGGTTGGTGGCGATCCCGGCTCTCAGCCCCCGGTTCCAGCCCTGCAACTCCCCGCCGGCCCGCAGTGCCTGGGTGGCGGAGCCGCGGCGCGCCGCCTTGATGGCCCCCCAGCCGAGCCAGCCAAGATAGAGGGCGCCCACCACCTTCACCGCCAGGAACAGCCAGGGCTGGCTCGCGATCAGCAGGCTGATGCCAGTGAGGCTGAGGGTGGCGTGCAGCAGGATGGCGAGTGCTATGCCGAGCGCGGCCCCGAGCGCCGTGGGCCTGTGCAGGCTGGTGCGCAGGATGAGCGCGAAATCGGGGCCCGGGCTCGCCAGGGCGATCAGGTGGATGAGACCTATGGTCAGAAACAGGCTGGTGAACATGGCATACCTCGCTACAAAGATGAGGCAGCAGCATGGGGGATGGAGGCAGGGGCTGGCTTGTAAAAGATTGCAGTGGGGTCGGTCAGCCCGGGAGCATCTGCTGACGGTAGTCCGCCGGGGTCAGCCCGAAGGCCTGGCGGAAGCCGTGGTGGAAGTGGCTCTGATCGAAGAAACCGACCGCCAGCGCCACCTCGCTCACCGGCAGGCCGCTGCCGAGCAGGCGCTTGCCCTGCTCCAGTCTCAGCCGCTTGAGCCAGGCGTAGGGGGTCATGCCGGTCTTCTTCTTGAACTGACGCAGGAAGGCGAAGCGATCCAGCCCGAACAGGGCGGCCAGATCCTCCAGGCTGTGGTGCCCGTCCAGCTGGCCGAGAAGGTAGTCGCGCAGGAATCTTATCTGGGGATCCGCCAGGGCATGGCGCTCCGGTGCCAGGTGCAGCAGCTCGCCGAGCAGTGCCAGCAGCTGGCTCTCCGCCAGCAGGGCGTCGGGGGCGGGCTGATCCAGATACATGTGCAGCCGGGCGAAGCCCTGATAGAGATCGGGGCGGCTCTGCAACCCCTTGTCGAAGAAGGGTTCTGGCTTGTCTGGCAGCCAGCGGGCCAGCTGCTCGGGTGCGATGGCGAACACCCGCACCTCGTACCCTTCCGGCAGCAGGCTGAGGCCATCGTGCATCTCGTCCGGGTTGACGGTGGAGAGCTCGCCACGCACCAGATTGTGGCTGCTGCCCTTGTGGATGAATTTCTGGCCGCCCTGCTGCACCAGACCTATGTGGTAGTCCAGGTGCACGTGGCGGCCATAGCTGAACTCCCTGTGGTGGGAGTGGGAGAGTTCAACCCCCGGCAGCAGCCGGGATTGCCAGTAATGGATGCGGGATTGGGGAGCGCTCATCGACTATTGATAACCTGAAACCCGAATATTGGCTTGTAGATTATTGCAGTGTCGACGCGCCATGCCGTCAACCCTGACTGGCAGCCCTGCGCCGCTTGCCGCTGCGCAGCCCGTCCAGGCTGAACAGCACCAGGGCACTCCAGATGCAGCCGAAGGTGATCAGCTTGTCCGGTGTCAGCGCTTCCCCGTACAAGGCCACCGCCAGTATGAACATCAGGCTGGGGCCTATGTACTGGAAGAAACCCAGGGTGGAGAGCTTGAGACGGGTGGCGGCGGCGGTGAAGCAGAGCAGGGGCGCCGTGGTGACGGCACCGGCGGCGATCAGCAGCAGGTTCAGGTGCCAGTCGTTTTGCGTGAGGTGACTGGTGGGGCTGTCGGCGAATCCCCACAGGTAGATGGCGGCCGGCGGCAGCATGATCATGGTCTCGATCAGCAGGCCGGTGAGGGCATCCAGGGCCAGTTTCTTGCGGATCAGGCCATAGATGGCGAAGCTCGAGGCCAGCACCAGGGCTATCCAGGGCAGGGAGCCGAAGGCGATGAGCTGGACGGCGACACCTATCACCGCCAGCCCCACCGCCCACCACTGCAGGCGGCGCAGCTTCTCGCTCAGAAACACCATGCCGAGCAGCACGTTGAACAGCGGGTTGATGTAGTAGCCGAGGCTCGCATCCAGCATGTGGCCGTTGTTGATGGCCCAGATGAACAGCAGCCAGTTGCCGCCGACTGTGATGGAGGTGAAGGCCAGGGTGAGCAGCACTTTTGGCTGGCGCAGCACCGCCTGCACCTTGTGCCACTGGCGACCGATCAGGGTCAGCACCATCAGCAGGGCGCAGGACCAGATCATGCGGTGGGTCAGGATCTCGGCGGCCGGGACGGCGGAAATGGTCTTGAAGTAGATGGGCGCCAGGCCCCAAAGGGTATAGGCGCACAGGGCATAGATGATGCCCTGGCGCTGAGCTTGTTGCTGCATGCGTGAATGTTGCCTTATGGCTTGTTGGGGGTGATGGAGATCACAGGGCAATGAGTGTAACGAGTACCGTAGCGGGATCAAAGAACCATGTTTTGATGTGAATTATTTTGCTCAAAATAAACTGAAGAATCTATTTTTGAGTAATATAATTCTCAAAATATAAAAGATGTCATAGTTTTGAGCAAAATAACTCACATGGCGAGGTGTGATGGAACTGACTATCCAGATTTATGGTGAAAAGGGGTGGTGCGATGCAGCTCGTTTGCGGCTGAATGAGGGAGGGAAACGCTCGGCCCGTCTCGCCTATGAATTTGATTATGCCCTTGAATATCTGCATCAAACACAGGGATGGCACGCCTGTGCCTTGAGGTATCCCATTGAGCTGATGATCCCTCATGATGGTGGCTGGTTTCGTTTCCTCGATGACATTATGCCAGCGGGCAGTGCGCGCCGTTACTGGGTCAGGCAGCTCGACATTGGACATCTGGGTGAAGAGGGACAGGACCGTACCCTTCTGGCTCTCGGTACTATTGCTCCGATCGGAAACTTGCGTATCAAGGAGGCTGTAGAGAGAGTCGCGGCTCAGATACCCGAGCAGAGCCGGGTCACACAACTGCGCTTCCCTGTGGCAATGGTATTGGAACGTGATACCGACTTTCTGGAATATGCCCAGCAGATGGGGGCCGCCAGCGGTGGTGCGACTGGGGCCGGTGGAGAGGCTCCCAAGCTGTTGTTGCGGAAAAATCGCAATCAGGAGGTGTGGATAGACACTTTTCAGGATGATCCCTACTGCCTGGATGATTTCTATCTGGTCAAGTTCCCGCGTAACAATCGCAGCGCCATTGACCAGGATATCCTCAGAGCTGAGTATCACTATTATCAAGAACTTAATGCCTTGGGGATCGATACGATTCCGATTCATGGCATGCGTCTTGACGAAGGGAGCAAATACCCTTCGTTGTGGCTTCCCCGCTTTGATGTAGTGGTGCAGGAGCAAAAATTGGTTCGCTTCGGAGTGGAATCTGTCTACAGCGTGATGGACGCTGCCCCAGGCTCGGACCTTAACCATCTGGATATTCTCGATACCTTGCTGCCCATGCTGGAGGGGGAGGCCCGACAGCGTAACGCTCGTTTCAACAGCGCTGCATTTGTGATCGAGTGGGTCAGGCGTGACTTGCTCAACGTGGTCTTTGGAAATTCGGACAACCATGGCCGCAATACGGCATTGCTCAAGAGCGACGAGGGGATCTGGCTCGCGCCAGTCTACGACTTTGCCCCCATGAAAGCCGATCCAGAGGGGATCCGTCGCACGACACAGTGGGGGTTGGGGCTCGAAGAGGGAGGGCAGTTTGATTGGGTGGCCATTGCGCAACGTCTGTCACACCGGGTTGAGCCTGACGTCTTGTTGGCATCCTTGACCGAGCTGGCACTAAGGCTCAAGGGGTTACCGGAACGCTTGGCTCGACGTGGAGTACCCGTTTCCATCCTGACTATGCCGACATTCAATTTCAATACGCTCGATGAAAGGCTGACAGTCTGGATTGAGCAGTGGGGGGCATGAGGATGAAAAAATTATCTATAGAAGAGCGTGAGGAGCTGCTGCGTGAACTGTTGGTCAAGTTGCATCGTGGCGTCATCCACGAAGGCGACCTGCTACGCAAGTTGCGTAAAGAGATGCTAGGGATGGATCAGGAGGGCTATGCCAGTCTAATTGGAATCAGTCGACGCACCCTGTCAGCAATCGAACGCAATACTGCCACTCCTTCAATGAAGACGGTCGATCAGGTATTCCGGCCATTTGGATTGAAGATGAGGCTGACACCATTGAACTTGGGTTTGCAAAAACAGGTTGCCGATCAACTGGTTGATGATGAGTGGGAGTGATCAACGCCCACGGCGGATCTTCTCTACATCCATGAGCAGCCACAGCATGAGTGCGATGGCGGAGATCCAGGGACCCCAGGTCACATAGGCCTCACCCTCGCCCAGCATGAAGAAGAGCAGCGGCAGGCCCACCACCAGAAACAGTACACTTCCCAGAAAAAACAGCATTTTTATCTTTATATTTAAGGGCTTGTCTATTTGATGATTATATCGATTGAGGCTGTCGAGGAAAGGGTAAAAATGAAAAAGGGGGATTTCTCCCCCATTTCGATCGGTGAGCGGCATTTCTGATCTTATTCGAGCTGGATCCAGGTGCTTTTCAGCTCGGTGTACTTCTCCAGCGCGTGCAATGACTTGTCGCGGCCGTTGCCGGACTGCTTGAAGCCGCCGAACGGCATCGTCATGTCGCCGCCATCCCAGTTGTTGACGAAGACGGTGCCGGCACGCAGGGCGCGGGAGCCCTTGACCGCCTTGTTGAGATCCGCCGTCCAGATCGCCGCCGCCAGGCCGTAGTCGGTGTCGTTGCCAAGGGCGATGGCCTCTTCGAGGGTGTCGAAACCGGTCACCGCCAGCACTGGGCCGAAGATCTCCTCGCGGAAGATGCGCATTTGCGGCGTCACCTCGTCAAAGATGGTGGGCTCGATATAGAAGCCGCCGCTCTCTGTGTGGGTGCGCTTGCCCCCCAGCAGCAGTCTGGCGCCCTCCTGCTGGCCGATGGCGATGTAGTTCAGCACCTGCTCCATCTGGATGCCGTCCACCATGGCGCCGATGCGGGTGGCGGGATCCAGCGGGTTGGCGGCGATCCACTCGCGGGCATGGGCCAGCAGCCGTTCCATGAATTGCGGCTTGATGCTGTTTTGCACCAGCAGGCGGGAGGCGGCGGTGCACACCTCGCCCTGGTTGTAGAAGATGGCGCCCACGGCACTCCTGGCGGCGGCGTCCAGATCAGGCGCGTCCGCCAGCACTATGTTGGGGCTCTTGCCGCCGCACTCCATAAAGGCGCGTTTCAGATTGGATTTGCCGGAGCACTGCACCAGATGCTTGCCGATCTTGGTGGAGCCGGTGAAGGTGATGCAATCCACGTCCATGTGCATGGCCAGCGCCTCACCCACGGTGTGGCCAAAGCCCGGCAGCACGTTGAAGACACCGTCCGGGATGCCTGCCTCTTTCGCGATCCCGGCGATGCGCAGGGCGGTGAGGGGGGACTTCTCGGACGGCTTGAGGATGACGGAGTTGCCGGTGGCGAGCGCCGGGCCCAGCTTCCAGCAGGCCATCACCAGGGGGAAGTTCCAGGGCACAATGGCGGCAACCACGCCGAGCGCCTCCCGGGTCACCAGGGCCAGGGCGGACTCTTCCACCGGGGCGACCTGATCGTAGATCTTGTCGATGGCCTCGGCGTTCCAGGCGATGCAGTTGGCGGCGGCGGGGGCGTCATAACCCATGGCATCGCCGATGGGCTTGCCCATGTCCAGTGACTCCAGCAGGGCCAGCTCCACCAGGTGGAGGCGCATCAGTTCGGCGAAGCGCTGCATGACGAGCTTGCGCTGTTTCGGGGAGAGCCCGCTCCAGCGCTTGTCATCGAAGGCGGCGCGGGCGGCCTGCACCGCCAGCTCGGCATCGGCGGCGTCGCAGGAGGCCACCTTGGTCAGCAGCTGGCCGTTGGCCGGGTTGATGCAGTCGAAGGTGGCGCCGTTGACGGCATCCCGGTAGCTGCCGTCGATAAAGGCTTGCGAGGGCAGGGTCAGATGGGCGGCCTTGTGTTGCCACTGGGCCAGGGTCAGGTCACTCATGTTCACTCCTTGAACCGGCAAAAAACGTCTTCGCGTATCAATATGCTAAACATCCTGCCGCTTGTAAATCCATCCTGTAACAATTCATTAAACACTTGCCGCTCGGTGCCCGAGGAAAGACCCCGATCTGCGGCGGACCTCATCCAGCCAGCAGGGTCGTTTCGTGGAGGGCCGAGCTGCCTTGGCCACCCATGGGGATCAGAAGCTGGCCGGCGTGTTGGCCGAGATCAGCACGCACTCCTGCTCCCCCACGTTGCGGAAACGGTGAGGGGTGCGGCTGTCGAAGTAGTAGCCATCACCGGGTGCCAGCAGGTGTACCTGTTCGCCGACGGTGACCTCCACCTGGCCCTGGATGACGATGCCGCACTCTTCCCCCTCGTGGCTCAGCATGTCGTCGCCGGTGTCGGCGCCCGGGGGCAGTACCTCCTGCATCATGCCGATGGCGCGGTTGGCCCGGCTGTGACCCACCAGTCGATAGCTGATGGGGTGGGTGCCGAGATCCGGCATGTCGTCCGCGCGGAAGATCACCTCGGAATCCATCTCCGTCTCATCGGTGAAGAAGCTGGCCAGCGACATGGGGATGCCTTCCAGCACCTTGCGCAGCGACGCGACCGAGGGGCTCACCTGATTTTTCTCGATCTGGGAGATAAAACCGTTGGTCACACCGGAGCGCTTGGCCAGCTCGCGCTGGGAGAGGGCCGCCTTGGTGCGAACCGCCTTGAGGCGGTGACCGATATCCATCGATAGACACTCCTTGACTGTTTACTATTATTAAAATTGTGTTAAATATCTTATACCACCCCTGGGGGGTGACACCAAGCAGGGCGATAAAAGGCCCTTTTTTATGGATTCAGGTGTTTAATTTAATAGGCATCAGCCAAGTGTTACTAAACGCCTTAAGGATGAGGTGACCATGAAACCGATTAGCGACATCAATACCCCTTCCGACATGTCCGCCTTCTGGATGCCCTTCACCGCCAACCAGCAGTTCAAGGCGGCGCCGCGCATCCTGAAGTCGGCAGAGGGGATGTATTATCACTCAGAGGATGGCCGCAAGATACTGGATGGCACCGCCGGGCTCTGGTGTTGCAACGCGGGCCATGGTCGGCGCGAGATTGCCGAGGCGGTCTCCCAGCAGATCTCCCACCTCGATTTCGCCCCCACGTTCCAGATGGGCCACCCTCTGCCGTTCGAGCTGGCCAACCGGCTGGTGGAGATAGCCCCCAAGGGCTTCGGCCACGTCTTCTATACCAACTCCGGCTCGGAGTCCGTCGACACTGCACTCAAGATAGCGCTGGCCTGGCAGCGGGCCCGCGGTCAGGGCACCCGCACCCGGCTCATCGGTCGTGAGCGCGGCTATCACGGGGTCGGCTTCGGCGGCATCTCGGTGGGGGGCATTCCCGGCAACCGCAAGTGGTTCGGCTCCCTGCTTGGGGGGGTGGATCACCTGCCCCACACCCTCAACATAGGGAAAAATGCTTTCACTAGGGGTTTGCCAGCGGAAGATCTCACCCTGGCCGATGAACTGGAGAAGATCGTCTTCCTCCATGATGCCAGCAACATAGCGGCCGTCATCGTCGAGCCCATCGCCGGCAGTACCGGCGTCATCATGCCGCCAAAGGGCTACCTCAAGCGGCTGAGGGAGATCTGCACCAAACACGGCATACTGCTGATTTTTGACGAGGTGATCACCGGCTTCGGTCGCCTCGGCTCCCCCTTTGCCGCCCAGGAGTTCGACGTCATCCCCGACCTTCTCACCTGCGCCAAGGGGCTCACCAACGGCGCCATCCCCATGGGGGCGGTGCTGGTGCAGAAGCACATCTATGACGACATGATGGCCGCAGGCAAGGGTGCCATCGAGCTGTTCCACGGCTACACCTATTCCGGTCACCCTGTGGCCGCCGCCGCCGGGCTCGCGACCCTCGAGATCTACCGCAACGAGAATCTGCTGACTCGCGCCGCCGATCTGGCGGGCTACTGGGAGGAGGCGGCCCATTCGTTGAAGGGCTGCAAGCATGTCAAAGATGTGCGCAACTACGGTCTGGTGGCGGGCATAGAGCTCGAATCCCTGCCGGACGCGCCGGGCAAGCGCGCCTACGAGGTGTTCGTGCGCTGCTTCGAGAAGGGGGCGCTGATCCGGGTGACCGGCGACATCATAGCCCTGTCGCCACCCCTCATCATCGAGCGCAGCCAGATTGACGACCTCTTCACCCTGCTGCAGGACGTGTTGCAGAGCCAGGAATAACGCTTCACCCGATTGCATGGCGCCCGCCGGGCGCCCTCTTCCTGTGCCTGATGCCCACGGCCGCGCGCAGGGATGATGCGAATGACCCATCACGGAGGATTTATGAGTTACAGGATCGACAACTTCATCGACGGCGAAACCACAGAGAGTCGCAGCGAGCGTTTCGGCGCCATCTTCGATCCGGCCACCGGCCAGCAGCAGGGCACTGTTGCCCTCTCCACCGCCGCCGAGTGCCTCGATGCCATCGCCAGCGCCGAGCGCGCCTTCGCCGACTGGTCCCAGACCCCGCCGCTGGTGCGGGCAAGGGTGATGTTCCGCTTCAAGGAGCTGATGGAGCAGCACAGGGACGAGCTGGCCCGCCTCATCAGCCGCGAGCACGGCAAGGTGTTCTCCGACGCCCAGGGGGAGCTGACCCGGGGGCTGGAGGTGGTGGAGTTTGCCTGCGGCATTCCCCATCTGCTCAAGGGGGAGCACTCCCTCAACGTGGGCCGCGGGGTGGACAGCCACTCCATGATGCAGCCGGTGGGGGTCTGCGCCGGCATCACGCCGTTCAACTTCCCGGCCATGGTGCCGCTCTGGATGTTCCCGGTGGCGCTGGCCTGCGGCAACAGCTTCATCCTCAAGCCGTCCGAGAAGGATCCCTCCCTGGCCCTGCGCATGGCCGAGCTGCTCAAGCAGGCGGGCCTGCCGGACGGGGTGCTGAACGTGGTCAACGGCGACAAGGAGGTGGTGGACGTGCTGCTGACCGACCCGCGTGTACAGGCGGTCTCTTTCGTCGGCTCCACCCCCATAGCCCAGTACATCTATGCCACCGCCTCGGCTCACGGCAAGCGGGTGCAGGCCCTGGGCGGTGCCAAGAACCACATGCTGGTGATGCCGGATGCGGATCTCGATCAGGCTGTCTCCGCCCTGATGGGGGCGGCCTATGGCGCGGCCGGCGAGCGTTGCATGGCGATCTCGGTGGCTCTGGTGGTGGGCGATGCCACCGCCGATGCTCTGGTGGCCAAGCTGACGCCGCTGGTGGAGGCGCTGCGGGTCGGGCCCGGCCTTGGCCAGAGCCCGGAGAACGAGATGGGCCCCCTCATCAGTCGCGAGCACCTGGCCAAGGTGCGCGGCTACGTGGATCAGGGGGTGGCAGAGGGCGCCAGTCTGGTGGTCGATGGTCGCGGTGTCAGCCACGGTGAGGGCTACTTTATCGGCGGCAGTCTGTTCGACCGGGTCGGCCCCGAGATGCGCATCTACCGGGAGGAGATCTTCGGCCCCGTGCTCGCCATAGTGCGGGCGCCGGACTACGAGACGGCGCTGCGCCTCATCAACGAACACGAGTACGGCAACGGCACCGCCATCTTTACCTGCGACGGGGATACCGCAAGGGACTTCACCACGAGGGTTCAGGTCGGTATGGTAGGGGTGAACGTACCCATCCCTGTGCCCATGGCGTTTCACAGCTTCGGTGGCTGGAAGCGGTCTATCTTCGGGCCGCTCAACATGCACGGGCCGGACGGGGTACGCTTCTATACCCGGATGAAGACGGTGACTGCCCGCTGGCCCCAGAGCCTGCGAGCCGGCGCCGAGTTCTCCATGCCGACCATGAAATGATCAACATGCAGCAGCTAGCCCTGGCATGGCCCGGCGGAAGGAGTCCGCCGGCGTGTCCCGCTATCCCTGTGAAGGAGTAACAGATGCGACTGGGAATTCTCGATTGTGACCGGCTGGACCCCGACTTGGTTGGGAGTTTCGGCCCCGTTTACTCCGAGATGTTTATCAAGGGCTTCCGGGCGCTGGCCCCGGCGTTGGAATACAGGGTCTGGTCGGCGCTCGATGGGGAGCTGCCGGGCGATTTGAACGAGTGCGATGCCTGGCTCATCACGGGTTCGCGCCACGATGCCTACAGCGACATCCCCTGGATCCTGGCGCTGCGCGACTGGATCCGGCGGGCCCACGATGCCAACGTCAAGCTGGCCGGCATCTGCTTCGGTCATCAGGTGATCGCCCAGGCGCTGGGGGGAGAGGTGGTGAAGTCCACCAAGGGCTGGGGGCTGGGGGTCTCGGTCCACCCCATGCAGGCGGCGAAACCCTGGATGCAGCCGGGGCTGGAGACCATACGGATCCTGGCCAGTCATCAGGATCAGGTGGAGCAGCTGCCACCGGGAGCGACCCTGCTGGCGGGCAACGATTTTTGCCCGAACTTCATGTTCCTGCAGGGGGATCACATAGTCGCCATCCAGGGTCATCCGGAGTTTTCGGTGGAGTACAACCGGGCGCTGATCGAGCGGCGGCGGGATCGGCTGCCCGACGAGCACTACCAGAGCAGCCTCTCCTCCCTGGAGGGGGAAGTGGACTCGGCCACCATGATGCAGTGGCTGTTGCAGTTCCTCGGCATGCTGCCGGTCGGCCCCGCCGTGCGCTGAGCGTCCGTTTGTCATATCCTCCCGGCAGATGCTAGATTTTGTAGCAAAATGAAGGATCAAGCGGTGATATGCCGAGTTCGGATGGTACACTGGCCGCCATTTGTGGCGGCCTTGTCCATCTGACGACAGCCGCGCCAGCCTGTGAGGGTGCAACCTTGAAACTACAGCAGTTGAAGTATCTGATCGCGGTGCGGGACCACAATCTCAACGTCTCCGTCGCTTCCGATGCGCTCTATACCAGCCAGCCTGGGGTGAGCAAGCAGATCGGCTTGCTGGAGAGCGAGCTGGGGGTGCGCATCTTCGAGCGTCGCGGCAAGCACCTGCACAGGATCACCCCTGTGGGGGAGGAGATCATCAAGTGCGCCGAGGCCATGCTCAACATAGAGGGCAAGATCAAGGCCATCTCCCGGGAGTATCTGGACCCGACCGTGGGCACCCTCAACATCCACACCACCCACACCATAGCCCGCTACCTGCTGCCGAAAAGCGTCACCTATTTTACCAAGAAGTACCCCAAGATCTCGTTCCACCTGCACCCCGTGATGTCGGCCACCAAGGAGCAGATCAGCAAGGGTTACTCGGATTTTTCCATCGTGGCCCACGAGATAGGCTTCGACAAGGAGCTGATCGCGCTGCCCGCCTACCTCTGGACCCTGTCGCTGGTGGTGCCCCAGGATCACCCCCTGGCCAAGGTGAAGAAACCGACCCTGGAGCAGCTCTGCCAGTACCCCATCCTCAGCTACGAGAGTGGCGCCACCGGGCGTCAGGTGCAGGACAGGGTGTTCCAGGCGGCCGGCCTCAGCCCCAACTACTACATGACGGTGATGGATGCGGGCGTGATCAAACGCTACGTGGAGCTGGGCTTCGGCATCGGCATCATCTCGTCGCTGGTGGCCAACGACCACGATGCCCCCAGCCTGGTGGCCATCAACCTGGAGCACCTGTTCGAGCCCTGCCCGGCCCAGCTCTGCTTCAGCAAGAGCATCCTCTTGCAGAACTACATGTATGACTTCATCAGCTCCTTCTCCCCCCATCTCACCAAGGAGATGATCCAGAACGTGATGCAGCAGCCGACCCAGGCGCGCATCGACGAACTGCTGGTCGGGGTGGAGCTGCCCGTCTACTGAGTCGTCTTCCATGACAGATCCGGCGCCGCTGGGTGCCGGACCCTGCCCGCCCTGCCGAGGTCCCCATGTCCCGCATCCTGCTGCTTGCCAATCTCAACTGTGATCATGTGCTCTCCCTGGCCGAACCCCTGGTGGCGGGGGCACGGCTGCAATACGTGGATCAGGGGCGCAGGCTCGGCGGCGGCGCCGCCAACACCGGCATAGGGCTGGTGTGGGCGGGGCACGAGGTCATCATTGCCTCCCGCATCGGGCTGGACGAGACCGGCGACTGGCTGCTGGAGCAGGCGACTGGCCATGGGCTGGACTGCTCCCACGTGGAGCGCTTTGGCGGCGAGACGGGGGAGTTGCTGATCCTGGTGGACTCCACCGGGGAGCGCACCATTTTAAGGCGTCCGCGCCGCCCGGATCTGCCCGGCGACTTGCCGCTGGAGGGGGTGGACTGCCTCTATGTGAACTACCCCGGCACCGCCATCATTGGCTACATGCGCCAGATGCTCGGCAAGAGCTTCGTGGTGGCCCAGTACCCCAAGGGCGGGCAGGCTCGCCGCCCTTGCCACGTGCTGGTGGCCTCCCGCGCCGATCTCGCCGAGGTGGGCGATCCCTGGCTGCATGCCCGCCAGCTCGCAGGGGATCAGCTCGAATGGCTGGTGCTGACCGAGGGCAAGGCGGGGGCCGTTGCCATCCACGGCGAGGAGCAAGTGCGGGTGGCGGCGCGGCCGGTGTCCGTGGTCGACACCACGGGGGCGGGGGATGCCTTCGCCGGCGGTCTTATCCACGGTCTGGCCCGCGGCATGGCGATGGGGGATGCCCTGCAGTGCGCGGTGGACTGGGGCGCCTTCGCGGTCGCCTCCGAGAGCTCCATCCCCTCCCAGGCCCTGAAAACCTGGCTGAAACATCCCCACTGACAGCCGCGAACTTGCCCGCTCGCCGGACTGTGGCCCTGTGCCTGCCGATGGAATTTAGCCGCCGGAAATGGCCAAAACCCCGCCCCGAGCCGGCAAGTTTGCGATCAATCAAAGAAAGTGCCGATTTATGTACATCTTCGTCGACACCCGCCAGAGCTGCTCTTAACCTTGTCACTCCACGACCCGGCTGAAGAAGCGACACCTGTGCGGGCGCACGTGCAGTCTCACCTCTCTGGCCACTGGCCGTCGTCCTGATTTCTGGCTTGTAGTAAGAGGCAAGTGCGACCATGCAACTGACACGATTTACCGACTACGCCCTGCGTACCCTGACCTTTCTGGCTATCCAGCCCGGTGATCGCCTGTCGACCATCACGGAAGTGGCCGACACCTTCGCCATCTCCCGCAACCACGTGGTCAAGATAGTGCATCAGCTCGGCATCAAGGGGTACATCGAAACGGTACGTGGCAAGCATGGTGGCATCCGTCTCGGCCGCTCCGCCGTCTCCATCAACCTGCGCGACGTGGTGATGGACATGGAGCACGTGCTCTGCCCGGTGGACTGCAAGCGCGAGAACTGCCGCCTCTCCGGCGGCTGCCGCATCCAGGGCATACTGCGCCGCGCCATGAATGCCTTCCTCGAGGTGCTGGGGGAATACACCCTGGCGGATGCGGTGCGGGATCCGACCCGCTTGTGCCACCTGCTTGGCATCGAGCAGGACAATATCCTGACCATGGCCTGAGGGTCAGGTGAAAGGGCCCCGAGGGCCCTTTTTGCTGTCTGGCATGCATGCCGGGGACGGATGTCAGTGCGTCGGATGCCGGAGCCGTCAGAGCTGGGGGATCAGGGTGATGGCGCCGTGCAGGCAGGCGAGGCCGCAGGCGCCGCAACCGTCGCATGCCGCCATGTTGACGCTCACCCCCTCGCTGCTGGCCTTGATGGCCTGCTGGGGGCAGGCATCCTCGCACAGCAGGCAGTAGAAGCCCTGGCGGGCCTGACAGCTCGCCTCTATCCTGACCCGGGTCTGCACCTGACGGCCGAGCCGCAGGTCCAGCGCGCCGGTGGGACAGGCTCTGGCGCAGCTGCCACAGTAGCTGCACTGGCCGCAGGCGAGATCCAGCACAGGGGTGCCGGCTATGGGGGTGCCGGCATATTCGGGCTGGTCGGCGGGTTTGAGCAGGCCGTTTGGGCAGGCCTTGAAGCACTCGCCGCAGCGGCGGCACAGAGAGAGGAATTGCGACTCTTCGATGGCCCAGGGCGGGCGCGCCTCGTGGCAAGCCATGTCCGGTTTGCGGGAGCCCCCCAGTGCGTGCGTCAGCCAGCGATAGAAAAAATGAGTCATGCCCACCCCTATACCTATTAGGGGTTAATTTTATCCAGTTTTCCGCCGGCAAGCCAGATAATAGCGCCGGCCAGGATCGCAAGCCAGGTTGCCCTTGTGTAAGCTAGGCGGGTCTTTTTGCGGGATCTTATGAACTCATGTGGTTATTTCTGTGGCGTGCTTCTTTGCTGTATATCCTCCCCCTGCTGATGTGGGCCTACTGCCACCTCAAGGGCATAGAGTTCACCGAGCTCGACACCGGGGTCAACAGTCACAAGTGGGTGGTGCTGGCCGCCTACCTCATCTATGTCCTGCTCTGGTTGCTGCTCAACCGTTATCTCGAACTCTTCCTGCGTCAGCGGGGCCGCCGATGATCAGCTTGTCTACACGAGTTGATCTCCAGCCAGGGCCTCTGCTTGGCCGTTATCTCGAACTCTTCTTGTGTGAGCGGGGTCGCCGATGATCAGCTTGTCTGCACGAGTTGATGTCCAGCCAGGGCCTCTGCTTGGCCGTTATCTCGAACTCTTCCTGCGTCAGCGGGGTCGGCGATGATCCCGATGACGACCTGGCTGCCTGCCTTGCTGGCGGGTCTGCTCGCTCTGCTCCTCGGCTGGCTGGCGGGGCGTCGCACGGCCCGTGAGGAGACACTGCTCACCGAGGAGCGCCACCAGGCGCTGCAGGACAGGTTCGACGAGCTGCAGGACGAGAAGATGCTGGGCCAGCAGAAGCTTGAGCAGCAGCAGGCCCTGCTGCTCAAGCTCACCGCCCGCCTCAAGGATGCCGAAGCCACCCTGCGCAGCGAGCGCATCGCCAGCGCCGAGAAGCTGCAGTTGCAGCAGCAGGCGGAGGCTCGCCTCAGCCAGCAGTTCGAGAACCTCGCCAACCGCATCTTCGAACAAAACTCCGGTAACTTCCGCGAGCTGAACCAGAACAGCCTGGATTTGTTACTCACTCCGCTCAAGGAGCAGCTCGAGGGTTTTCGCCGTCAGGTGGGGGAGACCCATGCCCAGGAGACGGCCCAGCGCCACAGCCTCAAGTTCGAGCTGGAGCGTCTGGCCGAGCTCAACGCCCGCATGACCGAAGAGGCGGCGGCCCTGACCCGGGCCCTCAAGGGAGACAGCAAACAGCAGGGCAACTGGGGGGAGGTGGTGCTGGCCCGCATCCTCTCCGAGTGCGGCCTGCGGGAGGGCCACGAGTACCACACCCAGGTCAACATAGAGGTGGACAAGGGCAAGCGCTATCAGCCCGACGTCATCGTTCACCTGCCCCAGGACAAAGACATCATCATAGATGCCAAGGTGTCGCTGACCGCCTACGAGCGCTGTTACAACGCGGACGACGAGCTGGAGAGGGCGGTGGCGCTCAAGGAGCATATCGCCTCGGTGCGCAACCACATCCGCGAGCTGGGCCGCAAGGATTACCAGCAGTTGCCCGGGGTGCGCACCCTGGACTATGTGCTGATGTTCGTGGCGGTGGAGCCCGCCTTCCTCACCGCCCTGGAGGCTGACCCCTCCCTGGTACGTTACGGGCTGGATCACAACATACTGCTGGTGAGCCCCACCAATCTGATGGTGGCGCTGCGCACCATAGAGAACCTGTGGCGCTACGAGCGGCAGAACCAGAACTCGCGCCAGATAGCGGAGCGGGCAGGCCGTCTCTACGAGAAGCTGCGGTTGTTCGTGGAGGAGATGCAGCAGATGGGGGGCAGCCTGCACAAGGCACAGGAGAGCTACGACAAGGCGATGGGGCGGCTGGTCAACGGCCGTGGCAACCTGATTGCCCAGGCCGAGCGTTTTCGCGAGCTGGGGGTGGAGGTCACCAAGCCCCTGCCTGAGCCCCTGGTCAACCGCGCGCTGGAACGGGAAGACTCCGCCGACTGACGCAACGGCGGTGGTCGAACGCAGATGGAAAGGGCAGCCCGCGGGCTGCCCTTTTTGTCATGATGATCGCCACATCGGCCTCATTGGCGCCAGAACGAGGGGAAGAAGATCACCGCCACCGTCAGGATCTCGAGCCGCCCCAGCAACATGCCGAACGACAGTATCCACTTGGCAGAATCCGGCAGGCTGGCGAAGTTGGTGCTGGGTCCGATGACGGGTCCCATGCCCGGGCCCACGTTGGCCACCGCCGTGATGGAGCCCGAGATGGCAGTCAGGGGGTCCAGGCCGATGGCGGCGAGCAGGGCGGCGATCAGCAAGATGATGGCAAAGTAGGCCAGCACGAAGGAGATCATGGAGCGGATGATGGCGTCGTTGACCGGGCGGCCGTTGTACTTTTGCGGGAAGACGGCGGAGGGGTGCATCAACTGGCGCATCTGCTTCTTGAACAGGGCGAAGGCCACCTGTACCCGGAAGACCTTGAGGCCACCGGATGTGGAGCCTGAGCAGGCACCGATCGCCAGCAATACCATGAAGATGATGCTGGTGAGGGGCCCCCAGGTGCCGAAGTCGCCGAGGCCATATCCCGTGGTGGTGAGTACCGAGACTATGTTGAAGCTGCTGACGCGCAGGGCATCCATAAAGCCGTAGATGTCCCTTATCCAGAGATAGAAGGTGACGACGACCGTCACCCAGACCACCAGCCAGAAGAAGCCCCGTACCTGGGCGTCCCGCAGCAGGCTGTTGTCACGGCGGGAGAGGGCCTGCACATAGAGCAGGAAGGGCAGGCCGCCGAGGAACATGAAGAGGGTACCAATCCAGTGGGCCGAGTTGGAGAAGTGGGACATGGATTGGTCCGAGGTGGAGTAGCCCCCGGTGCTCAGGGTCGTCATGGCATGGTTGACCGCCTCGAACAGCGTCATGCCGCTCACCCAGTAGGCGAGGAAGCAGAGCATGGAGAGCACCAGATAGACCACCACTATGTTGTTGGCCACCGTCTTGGCGCGGGGGGCGCTCTTGTCTGACCAATCCGAGCTCTCGGTCTGAAACAGCTTCATGCCACCGACGTTGAGGTAGGGCAGCACCGCCACCGCCATCACGATAAAGCCGACGCCCCCCAGCCACTGCAGAGTGGAGCGCCATAGCAGTATGCTGTGGGCCATGCCGTCGAGCCCCGACAGCACTGTGGAGCCCGTGGTGGTGACCCCCGACATGGTCTCGAAATAGGCATCGGCAAAGCCGATATGGGTGATGAAGACGAAGGGCAGGGCGCCGAAGATGCAGGCCACCACCCAGACCGAGGTGGTGAGCAGGAACATCTCACGCACCCCGAGATGAAACTCCGCCTTGCGACCATGGTGGAGGCAAAGCAAGGCTGCGCCGTGAGTGATCAGCACGGACTTGAGAAACTCGACGAAACCCTCCGAGCCGGTGAACAGGGCCAGCAGGGTGGGCAACCACATGAACAGGGCCAGCTTGGAGAGCACCAGCCCCAGAGTGAAGATGATGGGACGCAGCTTGATCATGCAGGATAACCTGGTCGTTGATTGAAAAAAGACCCGGACCTTCCCTCTGGGAAGTGTCCGGGTCTGAATGTCGTTGCCTGTTGCATGGCGGGCTTACAGGAAGAAAGGGCTGGGCTGGAACAGGCGTTCCACTTCCGGGATGTACTTCTTGTCCACCAGGAACATCACCACGTGGTCATCCTGCTGGATCTGGGTGCGATCGTGGGCGATCAGCACCTCATCCCCCCGTACCACGGCGCCGATGGTGGTGCCCGGCGGCAGCTTGAGCTCACCCACCGTCTTGCCCACCACCTTGGAGGTGTTCTCGTCACCGTGGGCGATGGCCTCGATGGCTTCGGCGGCACCGCGGCGCAGGCTGTAGACGTTGGCGATGTCGGCACGGCGCACGTGGGTCAGCAGGGCCGAGATGGTCGCCTGCTGGGGCGAGATGGCGATGTCGATGGAGCCGCCTTGCACCAGATCCACGTAGGCGCCGCGCTGGATCAGCACCATTGTCTTCTTGGCGCCCATCTTCTTGGCGAGCAGCGCCGACATGATGTTGGCCTCGTCCTCGTTGGTCACCGCGATGAAGACGTCGATCTGATCGATGTGCTCCTCCGCCAGCAGCTCCTGATCCGCCGCGTCGCCGCAGAAGACAATGGTGTTCTCCAGGATCTCCGAGAGCTGCTCCGCCCGCTTCTGGTTGCGCTCGATAAGCTTGACGCTGTAGCGCTTCTCCAGCTGGCGGGCGAGGCCGGCGCCTATGTTGCCACCCCCGACTATCATGATGCGGCGATAGGGGCTCTCGAGGCGTTGCAGCTCGGACATCACTGCCCGGATGTGGCCCGCGGCGGCGACGAAGAACACCTCGTCATCCGCCTCTATGATGGTGGTGCCTTGCGGGCGGATGGAGCGGCCCTGGCGGAAGATGGCGGCGACACGGGTCTCGATGTTCGGCATGTGATCCCGCAGGGTGGAGAGCGCATTGCCCACCAGGGGGCCGCCGTAGTAGGCCTTGACCGCCACCAGACCCACCTTGCCGCCTGCAAAATCAACCACCTGCAGCGCACCCGGATACTCGATGAGGCGACGCACATAGTCGGTCACCAGCTGTTCGGGGGCGATCAGGTGATCCACGGGTACGGATTCCGGCAGGAACAGGCGATCCCGCTCCACCAGATAGGCGGGGGAGCGAATGCGCGCCACCTTGTTCGGGGTGTTGAACAGGGAGTAGGCCACCTGACAGGCGATCATGTTGGTCTCGTCACTGTTGGTGACCGCCACCAGCATGTCCGCATCCTGGGCCCCTGCCTCGCGCAGCACCCTGGGGTGGGCGCCGTGACCGTTCACCACCCGCAGGTCGAACTTGTCCTGCAGCTCGCGCAGGCGGTCGCTGTCGGTGTCGACTATGGTGATGTCGTTGTTCTCGCCGGCGAGGTTTTCCGCCAGGGTACCGCCCACCTGACCCGCACCCAGAATGATGATTTTCATAGGGAAATCTTACTCAAGATTGTTGCTTCGAAACGAGGCAAGCCAGCCTGTCGCCCGGACTCATCATCCAGATGCACGGCCTACAGCTTGATCAGCTTGGCATAATAGAAGCCGTCCATCTCCGCCTCGCCGGGCAGGAACTGGCGACCCGGGCAATCCGGGCTGTCCTGCTGGTGCAGCGGCACCAGACGGGCGTCCTTGGTGTCAGCCAGGAAGGCGCGGATCTGGTCGCGGTTCTCTTCCGGCAGCACAGAGCAAGTGGCGTAGAGTAGGGTGCCGCCGCTCTTCAGCTTGCCCCAGAGGGCGTTCAGAATGCGGCGCTGCAGCTCGGCCAGCTCGCGGATGTCCTGATCCCGGCGCAGCCACTTGATGTCCGGATGACGGCGGATGACGCCGGTGGCGGAGCAGGGGGCATCCAGCAGGATGCGATCGAACTGACCCTCTGGCCACCACAGATCCGGCGTGCTGGCATCGCCGTGGATCACTTGAGCGGTGAGGCCGATGCGATCCAGGTTCTCCTGCACCCGCTTGAGGCGGTTCTCGTCGGCATCGACGGCCACCACGCCAGCAAGCGCAGGTTGCAGCTCCAGCAGGTGAGCCGTCTTGCCACCGGGGGCGGCGCAGGCGTCCAGTACCCAGTCACCCGGCTGGGGGTCGAGCAGGGCGGCGGCCTGCTGGGCGGCACCGTCTTGTACCGAGCAGTCACCGGTTTCGAAGCCGGGCAGCTTGGTCACATCGCAGGGGCGCTCCAGCAGTATGCAATCCTCCCCCTCTTCGCCGGCCACCGCATTGATGCCCACGTCGGCCATGCGGGCCAGCATCTGTTCGCGGCTCTGGCGCTGGCTGTTGTTGCGGATCCACATGGGGGGGCGCTGGTTGTTGGCCTCCATGATGAACTCCCAATCTTCGGGATAGGCCTGACGCAGACGCTTGGTGAGCCACTCGGGATGGCCGAGGCGGATGCTGGGCACCCGGTCGATGCGCAGCAGTATGACTTCGGCGCTGCGCTGGAAGTTGCGCAGCACGCCGTTGATGAGGCCGCGCAGTGAGGTGCCCTTGAGCAGCTTGACGGCATTGACGGTCTCGGCCACGGCGGCATGGGCCGGAATGCGGGTGTAGATGAGCTGATAGAGACCGACCAGGATCAGATAGTGGAAGATGCGGCTCTTGTTCTTGAGCGGTTTGTCCATCATCTCGCTCACCGCCGCGTCGAGGCGGGGCAACCAGCGCAGGGTGCCGTAGCAGAGTTCTTGCAGGAGGGCGCGATCGCGAGGCGCCACCTTCTCCTGGGCAGCAGGCAGAACAGCGGAGAGGGATTGGCCCTGATCCAGCACCTGTTGAATAACGAGAGCGGCCTGTGCACGTGTTTTCATAGAGTTACCTTAGATGCGCAAGTCGGGGCCTGGGCCCCGCTTGTGTCAATTCAATCCAGTTCAATGCAATTGCGTGCCGGGTTCAAACCAGTCGCGGCGAGAGTTGAGCAGATCCGGGACGGACATGGCCTTCTTGCCGGGCGGTTGCAGGGTCAGCAGACGCAGCACCCCCTTGCCGGTGGCGACGTCGATCCCCTGCTTGTCGGCCTTGAGCAGGGTGCCGGCGCTCTGGCCATGGTCGCTGTCGATGACCTCGGCCTGCCACACCTTGATGGTCTGCTCCGCGACTTCGAACCAGCTGATGGGCCAGGGATTGAAGGCGCGGATGCAGCGCTCGATGGCGACGGCCTCCATGGACCAGTCGATGCGCGCCTCTTCCTTGGAGAGCTTCTGGGCATAGTTGGCCAGCGCATCGTCCTGCGCCTCGGCAGCTGTGTCACCGGCGGCCATGGCATCGAGGGTGTCGACCAGCGCCTGCGGGCCCAGCTCGGCCAGCTTGTCGTAGAGGCTGGCGGAGGTCTCATCACTGGCGATGGGGCAGCTCACCTTGCGGATCATGGCGCCGGTATCCAGCCCCACATCCATCTGCATGATGGTGACACCGGTCTCCGCATCGCCCGCCCAGATGGCTCGCTGGATGGGGGCCGCGCCGCGCCAGCGTGGCAGCAGGGAGCCGTGCACATTGAGGCAGCCAAGGCACGGGGTGTCGAGCACCGCCTTGGGCAGGATCAGGCCGTAGGCCACCACCACCATGAGATCGGCGCCAAGGGCGGCCAGCTCGGCCTGGGCCTCTTCATTGCGCAGGGACGCGGGCTGGTAGACCGGCAGATCGTGGGCCAGCGCCAGCTCCTTGACCGGGCTGGCGGTCAGTTTCTGGCCGCGGCCCGCCGGCTTGTCGGGCTGGGTGTAAACGGCGACGACCTCATGGTCGGAAGACAACAACGCCGCCAGGTGACGGGCGGCGAAGTCGGGGGTACCGGCAAAAATCAGTTTCAGCTTATTCAATGGGGCAGATCCTCAGAGGACTTTGCGATCTTCACGGGCCATCTTTTCCAGCTTCTGACGGATGCGCTGGCGCTTGAGCGGGGACAAGTAATCCACAAACAGCTTGCCAACCAGATGATCCATCTCATGCTGTATGCAGATAGCGAGCAGATCGTCCGCTTCCAGCTCGAATGGCTTGCCGTGGCGATCCAGTGCCCGGACCTTGACCCACTCGGCGCGCGGTACCAGGGCCCGGCTGCCGGGGACCGAGAGGCAACCCTCTTCTATGCCGGTGCTGCCTGACTGCTCCAGGATCTCCGGGTTGATCAGCACCAGCTGATCTTCACGGTCTTCAGAGACGTCGATGACGATGATGCGCTGATGAATGTCGACCTGAGTCGCGGCCAGGCCTATGCCTTCCTCCGCGTACATGGTTTCGAACATATCATCTACAATCTGTTGTAACTCGGGTGTAATGGTCTCGACAGGGGCTGCGACTGTGCGCAGGCGCTCATCGGGGAAACGCAATACATCTAGAATGGCCATAGTTTTTTCTTTAGTTTCATATAAACGCAGTCAATATTGACGTAATTCTAGTCATTTACGTCGACAAAAAACAGCAACACTTTGCGTGCAGAAGTAACAGGGAGTGTTATGCATCTGAAGCAAATCATCCTCGCCTGTCTGGCGACAGCCCTGGCCAATGGTGCCATGGCACAGCAGTTGACGCTGAAATCCGGTTATCCCGAGAGTTATGTGGTGCAGAAAGGGGATACCCTCTGGGATATCTCGGGCCAGTATCTGGCCGAACCCTGGCTCTGGCCACGTCTCTGGAACATCAATCCCCAGATCGCCAACCCACACTGGATTTACCCCGGCGACGTGCTGCAACTGAGCTGGGTCAATGGTGAGCCGCGTCTGGGCAAGGCCAGCCAGGGCGGCAAGCAGGTCATTCACCTGTCTCCCAAGAACCGCTACGAGAACAAGGCCAATCCCATTCCGACCCTGCCCCTCAGCGAGATAGTGCCCTTCCTGCAAACCGATCACATTCTGTCCGATAGTCAGCAGAGCAAGGATCTGCCCTATGTGCTTGGCAATAACGACAAGCATATCGGCATGCTGGAGGGGGATACCCTCTATGTGCAGGGGGCGCTGAATCCGGGTCAGAGTTATGGCATCTATCGCCCAGGGGTGACTTACAAGGACAAGCTGACCGGTGAGCAGCTCGGCCAGGAAGCGATTTTTATCGGCACTGTGCGGGCGGAGGATCGCCAGGCCAACAACAGCACCAGAGTCACGCTGACGCACAACAGGCGCGAGGTGTATCAGGGAGACAAGGTCATCCCGTTGCCACCGCAGGAGAGTCTCTCAGCCGTTTTCATGCCAAAGGCGGCGCCAGTGATTTCCCCCGGTTATGTGATAGAGCTGCCGAGCAAGGTGCGTGGGGGAGGCAAGTTTGACGTTGTCCTCATCAACAAGGGGCAGCGGGATCAGATTGCCCCTGGCGATGTGCTCGAGATCCTGCGTCCGGGAGCCGAGATGGTGGACAAGAATGGCAAGGTCTCGTATCGGGAATATGCATCCGTCTATGACAAGGCATTCCACTCTGCTGGCAAGTCGTCCTTGCCCGCCGAAGCGGTTGCCAGGGTCATGTTGTTCAAGGTCTATGACAAGCTGAGTTATGGCCTCATCCTGCAGAGCCAGGATCTGGTCAGCTCGGGTTATCAGGTCAGTAACTTCTGACGTGCCACTTCCACTCGAACGGCTGTGGTTGACGCTGGATACGGTGACCGGCATAGGTCCGGTCACCGCCGCCCGCCTGCTGGCCCATTTTGGTGGCGACATCACCGCTCTGTTTGACTCAGACGATGGCACCCTGCGATCGCTTGGTCTGCAGAGCGCCCAAATTCAGCAGATGAGATGGCCCCTGCCGGTTGTGGATCAGGGGCTGAGTTGGGCCGAAGCGCCTGGCAATCACCTCCTTTGTCTCGATGACCCCGCCTATCCCGCTCTGCTAAAAGAGATCCCCGCCGCCCCCTTGCTGCTCTATTGCCGCGGGGATCTCGCAGCCCTTTCCCTGCCACAACTGGCGATGGTGGGCACTCGTCACCCCACCTATGCAGGCAAGGACAACGCCGCCCGCTTGTGTGCCGAATTGGTGGAGAGCGGTCTGGCGATCACCTCCGGATTGGCGCTGGGTATCGATGGCGTCTGCCACCAGCAGGCCTTGGCATCGGGCGGTGTGACGCTGGCGGTGCTGGGCTCCGGGCTTGACTGTCTCTATCCAAAGCGCCACCAGGGCCTGGCGATGCAGATCCTCGAGCATGGTGGGCTGCTTGTCTCCGAGCTGGCACCGGACCAGGGGCCGCTGGCGGAACATTTCCCTCGTCGCAATCGCATCATCAGCGGCCTGTCGCTGGGCACCCTGGTGGTGGAGGCTGCCGAGCAGAGCGGCTCACTCATCACTGCCCGCTACGCGCTGGAGCAGGGTCGCGAGGTCTTTGCCGTCCCGGGGGCACCGCAAAATACCCAGGCTGCGGGGTGCAATCGCCTGCTTCAGCAAGGGGCCAAGCTGGTATTGAATGCGGCAGATGTTGTGGAAGAGTTGCCTGCCCTTGTGCCGTTAAAGAGGCCGGTGAACCCTTCTCCCGAGCCATTGCATAATAGCGAATTGCCTTATGCCGATTTGTTGGATAACGTAGATTATGAGACCACGAGCGTGGATACCGTTGCCGAGCGGGCCCAGCTTCCTGTCGAAGTGGTATTGGGCAGGTTGGTAGAGCTGGAGCTTGCCGGTGCAGTGATGGCGGTAGCCGGTGGATACGTCAGAGCGAGGAGGGCGAATCATGTTTGATGTATTGATGTACCTTTTCGAGACCTACATCCACAGCGATGCAGATGTGATGGTCGAGCAGGATGAACTCACCGACGAACTTAGCCGGGCCGGTTTCAATCAGGACGAGATTGAGAAGGCACTCAACTGGCTGGAACGACTGGCCAATCTGCATGACAGCGAGCGGGAGGTGTATGTCACCGCCAGCGCGCAAGGTTCGATGCGGATCTACGCCCCGCAAGAGCTGGCTCGCCTCAGCACAGAGTGCCGTGGTTTCCTGCTGTTCCTGGAACAGGCTCAGGTACTGAACGCCGAAACCCGCGAAATCTGTATCGAGCGCTTGCTGGAGCTGGACAAGCCGGATATCGAGCTGGATGACCTGAAGTGGGTCGTCATGATGGTGCTGTTCAACGTCCCGGGCAGCGAGAATGCCTACCAGCAGATGGAGGAGCTGGTGTTTGACGAGTCAGACGGTGTCATTCACTGACAGTCCGGTGCCGCGCTGGTAGAATTCAGGCCATCTGGATTCCAAGGCGCGGCCCATGTCAAAAATCGATCATCACCTCTTTTCTGCCCACGAACATGCCTTCGAGCGCGAGCCTTGCCCGCAGTGTGGTGCCGAGCTGGTGATCCGTCAGGGCAAGCATGGCCCCTTTCTGGGCTGCTCGGCCTACCCCTCCTGTGACTATATTCGTTCCCTGACGCCCTCTGGCCGCGACATCGAAAAGGTGCTCGAAGGATCCGCTTGCCCCGATTGTGGTCAGCCGCTGGCGATCAAGAAGGGGCGCTACGGCCTGTTCGTGGGCTGTACCCAGTATCCGGCCTGCCAGCATATCGAGTCCCTGCAGGAGAGCGACGATACCCAGATCCTCTGCCCGGAGTGTGGCAAGGGTCATCTGGTGAGCCGAACCTCCCGCTATGGCAAACAGTTTTACTCCTGTGATGCCTATCCTCACTGCAAGTACGTGGTGAATGACAAGCCTGTTCCCATGCCTTGCCCTGAGTGTGGCTGGGGCATCATGATCGAGAAGAAAGTGAGAGGGAGTCTGCGCTGGGTCTGCCCGCAAAAGAAATGCTGTCATCAGATTGAGCGGGTATAATCCTGCCGCCATAAGCCGGCTGGCAGCTTGCTGGCAAGAGGGTGCTTCATCTGGATTTATCATCTTGCCGTGACTGCTACGGCCGTGCCGTTGGGCGCCGATCCCGATGTTGCCGCGCCGTCAGCCTCTTGACCTATTCATGTGGCCCGACATCTCAGGCGTTGCAGTGGCCAATGATGAGCTGAGGCTCTGTTGGCGGGTCAAACGTCCGTATGTACTGAAGAGGTGAGGGCACCAAGGTGCCCTCACCTCGGTTCAACTTACAACCCAGTGATGAGAGGTGGCAGCCCGGCTGTCGCATTTTTTCTATGCCAAAAGAATTTGAACAAGCGATCTCTGCCCTGCACCGCGAAGGGGTGATCGCCTATGCCACCGAGGCCGTCTTTGGCCTGGGGTGTGATCCCGACTCCGAGGCTGCGGTTCAGCGCCTGCTGGCCATCAAGCAGCGTCCGGTGGAGAAGGGACTGATCCTGATCGCCGCCGATCTGGCCCAATTGCAGGATTACATCGATCTGAGCCAGCTCAGCAGCGAACAGCTTGCTCGCGTGCAGGCGAGCTGGCCCGGCCCCTTCACCTGGATCATGCCTGCCCGTGCAACCACGCCGGCCTGGCTGACCGGGCAGTTCGATACTTTGGCGGTGCGCGTCACGGCCCATCCTCAGGTACAGGCCCTGTGCCGCGCCTTTGGCAAACCTCTGGTCTCGACCAGTGCCAATCTGACCGGCGAGGAGCCTGCCCGTCGGGTGGCCGATATAGGTGAGCTGCTGGCAAGTCAGCTGGCCCATATCCTGCCTGGGGAAGTCGGGGGACAGGCCAATCCATCCGAGATCAAGGACGCCCGTACCGGCGCCATCATTCGTCCCTCCTGAGGGGGCGCTGATTTGCAGCCATGACGGGCGATGTGCTCATGGCGTGACACCACAATATAAAATGGACGGGACGATCAAGATCCTGTCTGACTGGAGACAAGATGAGCAAACCGGATGTGGCCCAGGTCAAGGCCTTCCTGCTGCAGTTGCAGGACGAGATCTGTCGGGGACTGGAGCAGGCTGACGGCGCCGGACACTTCGTGGAGGATGTCTGGCGCCGCGAAGGCGGTGGTGGAGGCCGTACCCGGGTGCTGCGCCATGGCGCCGTGATCGAGCAGGGCGGGGTCAACTTCTCCCATGTCTATGGCGATGCCATGCCGGCGTCGGCGACCGCCCACCGCCCCGAACTGGCCGGCCGCAAGTTCGAGGCCATGGGGGTCTCGCTGGTGATCCATCCGCACAACCCCTACGTGCCGACCAGCCATGCCAACGTCCGTTTCTTCATCGCCGAGAAAGAGGGCGAGGCGCCCATCTGGTGGTTTGGCGGCGGTTTCGATTTGACGCCCTTCTATCCGTTTGCCGAGGATGTGCAGCACTGGCACCAGGTCTCCCGTGATCTCTGCCAGCCTTTTGGCGACCAGATCTACCCCGAGTTTAAGTCCTGGTGCGATCGCTACTTCTTCCTCAAGCATCGCAACGAGACCCGAGGGGTGGGTGGCCTCTTCTTCGATGACCTGAACCGCTGGCCCTTTGCCGACTGCTTCGCCTTCATGCAGGCGGTAGGTCGGGGTTATCTCGATGCCTATCTGCCCATTGTCGAGCAACGCAAGGCGCTGCCCTATGGCGAACGGGAGCGGGCGTTCCAGCTCTATCGCCGCGGTCGTTACGTGGAGTTCAATTTGGTGTATGACAGGGGCACCCTGTTCGGGTTGCAGACTGGCGGACGTACCGAGTCGATCCTGATGTCGATGCCACCGCTGGCTCGCTGGGAGTATGACTGGCAGCCGGAGGCTGGCAGCCCCGAGGCTTTGCTCTATACCGACTACCTCACGCCACGAGAGTGGCTGTGACTCGAGGGGCCATGACGGGCCCCTTTTTACTGGCCGATATTCGGCTTGTTCCCGGCTGAGAAAACCCGTTAAATCGGGTGATCACCCTCTGATGGAACTCTTTGATGGATCGTTATCTGGTTTTTGGCCACCCGGTGCGCCACAGCAAGTCTCCCTTCATTCATACCCTGTTCGCCAGACAGACCCAGCAAGAGCTGGAGTATGGGCTTGCCGAGCCCCCCGTCGACGAGTTTGCCGCTACCCTGCGCAGCTTCTTTGCCCAGGGGGGCAAGGGGTGCAATGTCACAGTGCCGTTCAAGGAGCAGGCGTTCTCCCTGGTCGATCGGCTGAGTCCAAGGGCCAAGCGGGCTGGAGCGGTCAACACCATCAAGCTGACCGATGATGGCGTGCTGCTGGGGGACAACACCGATGGCGCCGGGCTGGTAGCCGATCTCAAGGCACATGGGGTGACAATGGCGGACAGCCGGATCCTGCTGCTGGGGGCCGGTGGGGCGGCTCGAGGTGCGCTGGCGCCGCTGCTGGCGGAGAAGCCGAGCGAGTTGGTCATCGCCAACCGCACTCACGGAAAAGCGCAGCAGCTGGCTGCCGAATTTCACGATCTGGGGCCCGTGACCGCCCAGATCTATGAGCAGCTGGCGGGGCCGTTCGATCTCATCATCAATTCCACCTCCGCCAGTCTGCAAGGGGAGCTGCCACCGCTGGATCCTGCCCTGATCCACGCCGATATCGCCATTTACGACATGATGTACGGTGCGACGGACACGGCCTTCATCGGTTGGGCCAAGCAGCATGGCGCCCGTCAGACCATGGATGGGCTCGGCATGCTGGTGGAGCAGGCTGCCGAAGCCTTTACCGTGTGGCGCGGCATCCGGCCTGGCACCAAGCAGGTGTTGAGAGAGCTGAAACGCAATCTGGGCACTTTGTAAGTCGGTTCGCTAATAAAGTCGGCGGGGAGTGGGACAACCGCGAATGTGCGCTCCTGCTGACGGGCTCTGGCAACCTCACCCTCGGGTATCTGGGCAGAACATCCCTCCTCCTCGGGGAAAAGTGTTCCTCGCGGGTGGGGGAGTGAAATTGGCACTATGTTGAAGTGGGATTTAAATCGATAAATAACAATGAGTTACTGTGTATTAAAGCTTGCGGCATTCGCGTTTATCAAGTTTTTTCTCAAAGCAGCGGAACTTGTGCGAAATGGTGCTGACTAACTAGATAGTTGAGGAAGTGCTAGCTAGTCACCTTTATAACTCCCCGGTATTGATACTGGGGATTTTTTTATCCATTTGAAAAATATAGAAATTTACCTCTCTCATTTTAAGTGAAACTAAATTACATAAATTACTTTCACTTTCTGCTGCTTTGCTATACAGTTATCGGCGTAGGGTACAGAGGTAAGATGTTCTATCTTTCAGACCTTTTATTTCACGTAATTGAATGTGGCTGAATAGCAGCCCCGATGAGTCATCGTCGGGGTGTTTTTTTATGCGAAACGTTTAGAGTAAATGCTTTAAATTGGGCAATCTTTTGTTAGAATGGGGATGTTTCTTGAGGAAAACCAATCGTCTTTGTTCTCGAGAACTCGCTTTTTCCCAATTTTTTGAACTCATTTCTTCAGGCCGGTCCGCGACAGCGAGACTGGCCTCATTTTTATCCCTCCCTATCCCTTTTTTGTAATTAAATTTCAATTTTGTTGATGTTCGGCATTATTCCCGGCTTGTTTGGTGGGAGAGATGAAAACGGTGTCAAGGGGAGTGGAAGTTAATTTTCACAGCAGCCTAACGCTCTATCTCTCTGATTGACAAGACTTATAAGCTATAGGGATGGGTTGTAACAGAAGGGGGGGGGGCTGGCCCGGGCAGGGGAAAACTGAAAGTCTTTCAATCAGCGGAGGGCCAACTCCGCTCATTGCAGCAAGAAGAGGAGCAATTTACTCCTCGATCTGGTGGTCTTCTTCTGTGTCGGTCAGGGCGGTTTCGGCATTGGACAGATACCAGCCGCTCAGGGTCTGGGCCAGCTTCTCGACGCCTATGTTGTTGAGGGAGGAGAAGGCTTCAACCTGGATCTGCGGGCCCAGCTCGGCTACTGCCTGGCGCACCTTGATCACCTGGTTGTTGCGGGGACCCGGGCTCAGTTTGTCTGCCTTGGTCAGCAGCAGCATCACCGGCAGTTCGCGGTGTGAGCTCCATTCCAGCATGTTCATGTCGGTCTCTTTGAGCGGGTGGCGAATGTCCATCAGGATCACCAGACCTTTCAAGGACTCGCGGCGTTGCAGATATTCAGCCAGTGACTTTTGCCACTTGAGCTTCATTTCCAGCGGAACCTGCGCATAACCGTAGCCTGGCAAGTCGACCAGGCGCTTGCCCGGTTCCAGTTCAAACAGGTTGATCAGCTGGGTACGACCCGGTGTCTTACTGGTTCGTGCCAGGTTCTTGTGCTTGGTCAAGGTATTCAATGCAGATGATTTACCGGCGTTGGAACGCCCGGCAAACGCGATCTCGACACCCCCATCATTTGGCAGGTGGCGGATGTCGGGTGCGCTGGTCACAAAATGCACCTTATTGAAATTCAGAGTTTGTGTATCCAACGTAAATTCCCCATAGAGATAGAGGGTTATAGAGTTACTTTTTTGTGAAATCGTGTAAAATGGCGTCGTTTAAACGCGTTTATTTTAACATGCCTTCGGCGGCATGGGATCTGGAAGTCTAATAACGAGAAAGTTGGAACGCCATGAAGAACCTAGTCATTACACTTGCTCTGATGGTTGGCGTAACTGGGATGGCACAAGCCAAGGGCGATGCCGCTGCGGGACAAACCAAGGCTGCCGTCTGTGCGGCCTGTCATGGACCGGACGGCAACAGCCCAGTCGACATGTATCCCAAGATTGCTGGTCAGCACGCATCATATATCAAAAAACAATTAGTTGAACTGAAGGCTGCAGCTTCTGGCCAAACTGGTCGGGTTGCACCCATCATGGGACCCATGGCGTTGCCGCTGTCCGATCAGGACATGGACGACCTGGCCGCCTACTTCTCCAGCCAGAAGGTGACTCCGGTTGCCGTGCCCGATGACGTGGTTGCCGCAGGCAAGGCGCTCTATATGGGAGGCGACATGGAACGTGGTTTGGCCGCTTGTACTGCCTGCCATGGTCCGCGCGGTTCCGGCGTAGAGCAGGCCAAGTATCCCAGCTTGTCGGGGCAGCACCCTGCGTATATCAAGGCGCAGCTCACCGCCTTCCGTGCGGCAGCCCGTGACAATGACCCCAATGGCATGATGCGGGATGTGGCCAAGAAGCTGACGGATCAGGATATCGAAGCCCTCTCCAAGTATGTGGCGGGTCTGCACTGATAAGGTCCTGAATCTATCTTGTTGAAAAGAACAGGGAACTATCGAGGTTCCCTGTTCTTTTTTTCGGCTTCTGGCGCCATGTCTGCAAATGCCCTGCATTGTTGTAAGAGATCCCCCCTTTCCGAACCCGGTCGGGGCTGAAACAGTGTTCAGCCTTCGGTATGGAAGCTATAACTTTCAATATGTTAAAAATGGGATGGCCACTTGTCTTCGTTTGAAAGAATGCCGAGTGGATTGAGCCCTACTGCGAAATTGTTACAGTGAGCCCATGGAATGACCGGGCGAGCTGTTGGCGTTCTGGTTGGACAGGGAGTCGGCTCAGCAGGCAAGTGATGAGCAAGGTAGTCAGAGACCAGGATGGTGACCGCCAGGGATGAGCGGGGCTGCGGGAGGCAACCACCCCAGAAAGACGACCGGATGTTGTCCGCCTGGGTTAGACAAGCACACGCACATTCAGGATCGAGCAACAAGGGTCAGGAAGACCTAACGACATGATGCGCAGAGGTACGCCCAGGGATAAGGCGATTTGTAGCCAGGGAATGGGACTCGCATGACAGGATCAAGGCAGCTTCGGCTGCCTTTTTTCTGTTGGGTCATTAACCCGCCAAGGCATTCTGTGTCAAAATACCAGCAACATGCCCAGAGGATGCCGATCCTGCGGTGTTCAGCGGCCCAATATGGTCGAATTGGTGCAGGATCCCACTCTTGTTCCAGATTTACTGTTCCCCGCTTCAGCATCCTCCCCGGACGAAACAATCCCGGGGGTTTCAATCCAGTTATTTGTCGGAGTCATTCATGTCGGCCAAACAACCCACCCGCAAGCCTACCGGCAAGCGCAAAGAATCAGATGCCAGTGCCCTGGAAGGCCGCGAGCGCAAACGCGCCGCCAAGCGCAAGGGCTTGAAGGCGGGCTCCCGTCAGCAGGTCGAGCAGGGCAAGAAGGGCGGCAGTGGCAAGCAGGCCAAGGATCCGCGCATCGGCTCCCGCAAGCCGGTCGTGCTGATCGTGGAAGAGAAGCAGAGCAAGCCGGTGGCGCCCAAGCCGCAAAAAGAGAAGAAGTTGGTGATGACGCCCGAGCAGGAGCTGGCCTCCATCGAGAATGATGATCGCCTGAACGATCTGCTGGATCGACTGGATGCCGGTGAAACCCTGGAAGCGGCCGAGCAGGCCTGGGTCGATCAGCGCGTCGATCGCTATCAGGAGCTGATGGACGAGCTCGGCATCATAGACACCGACGAAGATGACGACGGTGATTTTGACGAGGTCGAGTATGAAGAGCCGAGACAGCCAGCCTCCGAGGAGGAGCTGTGGGAGCGTTTCAGCCAGGTTGACTATCAGCCCGAACCCAAGCCAGAGCCGAAGAAGAAGTGATGAGTGGATGGATGCTGGCCGCCTTGCTGGGGGGCCTTGTCTTGCTGGGGCTGGCTGTCTATGCCGCCACCCTGCTGGCGCGTCTCAAGCGTCAGCACGACATGCAGCGGCAGGCCATCGCGGCCCGCAACGAGCGCATCCTCGACAGCGTCAGGGTGATCGCCCATGCGGTTCGGGATGGTCAGTGCGACTACTCGGAGGGGGCCATCCGGCTGACCAATCTGCTGGACGCCTTGCAGATCAAGGGAGGACGGGCCTTCGCCAGTGAATTCCCCGGTCTCTATGGCCTCTACGAGAAGGTGAAGGAGATGCCGACTCACGAGGCGAGGCGAGCCCTCAAGCGCAACGAAGTGATGAAGATGGATCTCGAGCGCAGCGGCTACGAGGCCGAGCTGGAGGCGCAGATCCTCAAGGATGTCGCCCGACTGAAGGACTTTCAGCTAAGCCGGTGAGCCCTGGATAACAAAGAAAGAGGAAGCAAGCGTGCAAGCAGAACAGATTGTGTGGGATCAGGCCCTGATCGAGAAATATAACTACAGCGGCCCGCGTTACACCTCCTATCCCACCGCGCTGGAGTTCAACGAGGGCTTCGGTTATCCGGACTTCGTCCAGGCCGCGGGCCAGTATCCGGCGCGCAATCTGTCGCTCTACGTGCATATCCCCTTCTGCCACAAGCTCTGCTACTACTGCGGCTGCAACAAGGTGATCACCCGTCACCAGCACAAGGCCGATCAATACCTCGATTACCTCGAGCAGGAGATCAAGGCGCAAGCCCCCCTGTTCAAGAACCGGCTGGTGACCCAGCTGCACTGGGGTGGCGGCACCCCCACCTATCTGAACGAGGGGCAGACCCGTCGCCTGATGGCCATCTTGCGGGAGCACTTCCACTTCGCCGAGGAGGGGGAGATCAGCATAGAGGTGGACCCGCGCGAGATCGAACTCTCCATGCTGGACGTGCTGCGGGAGCTGGGTTTCAACCGCATCAGCCTCGGCGTGCAGGATTTCAACAAGGCGGTGCAGGTCGCGGTCAACCGGGAGCAGGACAACGACTTCATCCGCGCCATGCTGGAGCGCGCCCGGGCATTGGGATTCAGCTCCACCAATCTCGACCTCATCTACGGCCTGCCGCACCAGAACCGGGAGAGCTTCCACCACACCCTGGAGGAAGTGCTCAAGACGGATCCGGCCCGCCTCTCCATCTTCAACTATGCCCATCTGCCGAGCCGCTTCGCCGCCCAGCACAAGCTGAAGGAGGAGGACATGCCGGCCCCCCGGGAGAAGCTGGCCATGCTGCAGGACACCATCGCCTTCCTCACCGGTCAGGGTTATCAGTTCATCGGCATGGATCACTTCGCCAAGCCCGATGACGAGCTGGCGGTGGCCCAGCGCGAGGGCAAGCTGCACCGCAACTTCCAGGGCTACACCACCCAGGGGGATTGCGATCTGCTGGGGCTGGGGGTCTCTTCCATCAGCATGATGGGAGATGCCTATTCCCAGAATCAGAAGGATCTCAAAACCTATTACGCCCAGGTGGAGACGCTCGGCCACGCCCAGTGGAAGGGGTGTTCCCTCAACCGGGACGACCTGATCCGCCGCGAGGTGATCAAGCGCCTCATCTGCGACTTCTCCCTGAACTTCGCCGCCGTCGAGCAGGCCCATGGCCTGGTCTTCCGGGAGTACTTCGCCGAGGATCTCAAGCTGCTGCAGACCTTCATCGACGATGGTCTGGTGCGCATGACAGACGACGGACTTGAGGTGGTCTCCACCGGTCAGCTGCTCATTCGCAACATCTGCATGTGCTTCGATGTCTACCTGCGCAGCAAGGCGCGCCAGCAGCAGTTCTCCCGGGTGATCTGAGCCGTCGCCCAGCGTTGAACATAAAAAAAACCGCCTCGGCGGTTTTTTTTATTAGGTTTGCCTGCACTCAGCGTTGGGCTGCGCGGGCGTTCAGTTCGGCTTTCTCGCCATCGCTCAGGAAGGCCAGGGTCAGGCCGTTCTGCTGGGCGGTGCGGATCTCGCTCGCCGTCATGCCGGCGGCCGGGGCGGCCACCTCGTATTCATGGGGCAGGTCAATGCCTTCCACTGCGGGGTCGTCGGTGTTGAGGCAGGCCAGCACGCCGGCGGCCAGGAACTGGCGGATCGGGTGCTCGGTCAGGCTGGCGACAGTGGTGGTCTGGATGTTGGAGGTGAGGCAGGACTCGATGCCGATGCGGTGCTCCGCCAGATAGGCCATCAGGGCCGGATCCTGGACGGCCTTGACACCGTGGCCGATGCGCTCGGCGCCCAGATCGCGAATGGCCTGCCACATGCTCTCGGGGCCCGCCGCTTCACCGGCGTGCACGGTGACGCGCATGCCCGCATCCCGCACCTTGCGAAAATGTTCGGTGAAGAGTTCCCCCGGGAAGCCCAGCTCGTCACCGGCCAGATCGATGGCGACCAGCTTGTCACGGTGGGCCAGACAGGCGGCCAGCTCCTTGTTGCACTGCTCGGTGCCGAAGGTGCGGCTCATGATACCGATGAGGTTGGTCTTGATGCCAAAGTCGCGGCTGCCGGCGGCCACGCCGTCGATGATGGCTTCCACCACGCCCTGCGGATGCAGCTTGTGGGCCATCGCCATGTAGGCGGGGCTGAAGCGCAGCTCGGCATAGTCGATGCCGGCGCGCAGCAGATCTTCCACGTTTTCGTAGGCGACCCGGCGGCAGGCGTCGTAATCGGCCAGCACGGCCACGCCCCAGTCCAGTTTCTTCAGGAAGGCCACCAGACTCGGCTCGTTCTCGACGATCTGAACGTGAGGGCGCAGGGCTTCCAGCTCATCGGCTGGCAGCTGGATGTTGTGCAGGCGACCCAGCTCGAGAATGGTCTGCGGACGGATGTTGCCATCCAGATGGCGGTGCAGGTCGGTCAGGGGGAGGGATCTGTCAATCATGATGGCGCCTTCTGCGAGTCGGGTTGGAAAGCCTGTCATTCTAGGCGGGGATCTTGAAAAAGATACCCCGTTTGCAGGCAAACGGGGTCTGATTGGTCAGGCTTTCCCTCAAGGCGTGATGGGAATCGTTTTTCCCGAAGACTCAGGGAATGTCGAGTTCCTTGAGCTTGCGGGTCAGGGTATTGCGGCCCCAGCCGAGCAGGCGGGCGGCCTCCTGCTTGTGGCCATGGGTGTGCTCCAGTGCCGTCTCCAGCATGATCCGCTCGAACTGGGGCATGGCATCGGCCAGGATGTCGGTCTCCCCCAGCGCCAGCTTGGCGGCCACCCAGTCCTGCAGTTGTTGCTGCCAGCCACCGGTCAGCGCGGGCTGGCCGGGCTCCGCCGTGCTGGTGATGGGGGTCAGCAGCTCGGTGGGCAGATCGCCGACCAGCACCTCCTGACCGGAGGCCATCACGGTCAGCCAGCGGCAGACGTTCTCCAGCTGGCGCACGTTGCCTGGCCAGGGCAGGCGGCTGATGTAGGTCTGGGTATCCGGGTGCAGGCTCTTGGCCTCCACGTTCAGCTCCTTGGCGGCTCTGAGCAGGAAGTGCTGTGCCAGCTGGGGTATGTCCTCCCGGCGCTCCTTGAGGGCGGGGATATGGATGCGGATGACGTTGAGGCGGTGGAACAGATCCTCCCGAAATTCGCCGTCGGCGACTCGTTTCTCCAGATTCTGGTGGGTGGCGGCGATGATCCGCACATCCACCTGCACCGGCTGATGGCCGCCGACCCGGTAGAACTGGCCGTCCGCCAGCACCCGCAGCAGCCGGGTCTGGACGTCCAGGGGCATGTCGCCTATTTCGTCGAGAAACAGGGTACCGCCGTCGGCCTGTTCGAAGCGGCCGTGACGTATATTGTTGGCGCCGGTGAAGGCCCCCTTCTCATGGCCGAACAGTTCGGATTCGATGAGATCCTTGGGGATGGCCGCCATGTTGAGGGCGATGAAATTCTTGTGGGCGCGCGGGCTGTGCTTGTGCAGGGCATGGGCGACCAGCTCCTTGCCGGTGCCGCTCTGGCCGTTGATGAGCACCGAGATGCTGGAGCGCGACAGCCGGCCTATGGCGCGAAATACCTCCTGCATGGCGGGAGCCTCACCGATGATCTCCGGGGTGGTGGTGGCCTCCTGCTGGCGCGCCTTGCGCTTGGTGCGCTGCTCTTTCAGATGATTCTCGGCGCGGCGCACCAGGGTGACCGCCTCGTCGATGTCGAACGGCTTGGGCAGGTATTCGAAGGCGCCGCGCTGGTAGGCGTTGACCGCGCTGTCGAGATCCGAGTGCGCCGTCATGATGATGATGGGCAGATCGGCCTGGCGGCGGTGGATCTGCTCCAGCAGGCTGAGGCCGTCGATGCCCGGCATGCGGATATCGGAGAGGATCACGTCCGGTGAGCGCATCTCCAGCGAACTCAGCAGGGCTTCGCCATCGGCAAAGCTCTCGCATTCGAAGCCTTCGCTACCAAGGGTGCGCTCCAGGACCCACCGGATGGAGCTGTCGTCATCGACGATCCACACTTTTGCTGTCATGAGGTTCCCTTACTTGCGAAGTGGTAGGTAGATGGTGAATTCGGTGTGGCCGGGCCAGCTGATGCAATCTATGCGTCCCTTGTGCTGATCGATCAGGTTCTGGGCGATGGAGAGGCCAAGGCCTGTGCCCCCCTCCTTGCCGGTGATCATGGGGTAGAAGAGGGTGTCGCGAATGGCATCGGGAATGCCGGGACCGTTGTCGACGATCTTGATCTCGGCGGCCAGGCGGTAGCGTTGGCCGTGGATGGTGATCTGGAAGGCGGTGCGGGTCTTGATGCGGATGAGCCCGGTCTGATCGCCGAGGGCTTCGGCGGCATTGCGGACTATGTTGAGAAACGCCTGCTGCAGCTGGTCCGGCTCCATCTCGAACTCGGGAATGCTGGGGTCGTAATCCCGCTCGATGCGGATCTGGGGCGGCAGCTCCAGATCCACCAGACGGCGCACCTGCTCCAGCACCGAATGCACATTGTGCATCTGATGGCGTCCCGGTCGCTGGGGGCCGAGCAGACGATCGACCAGTACCCTCAGGCGGTCGGCCTGCTCTATGATGATGCCGGTATATTCACGCAGGGCCGGGTCCGGCAGCTCCTTTTGCAACAACTGGGCGGCGCCGCGCAGGCCCCCGAGGGGGTTCTTTATCTCGTGGGCCAGCCCGCGCACCAGCTCCTTGGCGGCCTGCTGCTGGGCATGTTGCTGCAGCTCCTGGCTGATCTTCTTCTGCTGATCGATCTTGCGCAGCTCCACCACCATCAGCCGCTGCTCGTGGTCGGCCATGGGGCTCACGCTGATCTCCACCAGCCTGGGCTCTCCCTCCACCACCAGGGTGACTTCGCTGTCGGTGAAGCCCTGCCCTGAAATGAGGCACTGCTTGAATCGTTGCAGGTCGAGGGAAATGTGCTCCAGCAGATGGGGCAGTTCGATCCCGATCAGTCGCCGTTCGCTGAGGGAAAGCAGCTGTTCGGCCGCCGGGTTGACGAATTGAATGCAGAGCCGCTCATCCATCAGGATGACGGCGGTCAGCAGGTTGTCCAAGAGTGTCTTGGCGTGATCCAAGCGGGTTGGCACAGGTTTCTCCCTAAAACGGTGCTTTACACCTGTTATGCACCGATATGGTGCATTGAGTTTACCCGCATCGGTGCGTCACATCACCCCTAATTGGCCTTGGGGGTGGCTTTGGGAGCCTGATTCACAGTCGTTCTATGCAGGTAAAAGGTGGCTGCTTTGGATTTAGCAAGGATCGTACCGTCTTTGGCGAGCAGCTCGAGCCGCGCCTCGTAGGCGCCGCGAGGGAGGTTCTCCACCCGGATGGCCAGGCTGTTGTGAACGAGGGGAATGGCCTTGTCGTTCAGCAGCAGGCGCACGTCATATTGCACCGGCGGCTGGGGATGGACCTGGGCCTGGAAGACGATGTTGCCCGTGTTGTCGCGCAGTGTGCTGCCCGGCTCGGGGGAGAGCAGCTCTATCTCCAGGGGGGCTGCTTCCTGGGCCTTTTTGGCATCGACGCCGGTCAGGCTGTTGAAGTCGTCGACCTGGACCGAGTGGGGCGAGGTGCCGATGAGGGGGGAGACCCGCAGGTCTACTTCCCTGGCGTTCTTGCCGGGGGGAGGGGCGTCTGTGTAATGGGTCACCCCTTGGGGATCTATCCAGGAATAGACTCTGGCCCCCTGGGCGGTGCAGGAGATCATCAGCAAGAGGCCCAGCGTCCATGTCGGGTGCATTGTTTTCATCCATCTCTCCTTGACGGGGTTCACCTTAATCCTATCAGAGAAAAAAATGTCGGGCTTATTGTCGGATTCGCGGTGAAGAACGGGCTCGACGAGCTGTATGCCCCATGCAGTGTGAGGCCATGAGTCATGATATTTCAGCCCCTTAGATAAAAAACCCGCCAGATGGCGGGTTTGTCATGATGAAGCAATGGGCACCGGATTAGACGGAGTAGTACAGCTCGAACTCCAGGGGGTGCGGGGTCATGCGGACACGATCCACGTCATGCTGCTTCAGCTCCAGGTAGGAGTTGATGAAGTCGTCGCTGAACACGCCGCCACGGGTCAGGAACTCGCGATCGCTATCCAGTGCGGACAGGGCCTCGTCCAGGGAACCAGCAACGGTCGGCACTTCTGCGGCTTCTTCCGGCGGCAGGTCATACAAGTTCTTGTCCATGGCATCGCCCGGATGGATCTTGTTGATGATGCCGTCCAGACCGGCCATCAGCTGGGCAGCGAAGGCCAGGTAGGGGTTGGCAGCCGGATCCGGGAAGCGCACTTCGATGCGGCGGGCTTTCGGGCTCGGCACAACCGGGATACGGATGGAGGCAGAGCGGTTGCGGGCGGAGTAGGCCAGCATGACAGGGGCTTCATAGCCCGGCACCAGACGCTTGTAGGAGTTGGTGGTCGGGTTGGCGAAGGCGTTGATGGCCTTGGCGTGCTTGATGATGCCGCCGATGTAGTGCAGCGCCATCTCGGACAGACCGCCGTACAGGTCGCCGGCGAACAGGTTGACACCGTTCTTGGCCAGGGACTGGTGGCAGTGCATGCCGGAGCCGTTGTCACCGAACATGGGTTTCGGCATGAAGGTGACTGTCTTGTTGTAGGCGTGGGCCACGTTGTGGATCACGTACTTCAGCACCTGCACTTCATCAGCTTTCAGCGTGAGAGTATTGAAGCGGGTTGCGATCTCGTTCTGACCGGCAGTGGCCACTTCGTGGTGGTGAGCTTCAACGACCTGGCCCATCTCTTCCAGCACCAGACACATGGCGGCACGGATGTCCTGGGAGGAGTCAACCGGCGCAACCGGGAAGTAACCACCCTTGACGAAGGGACGGTGACCCTTGTTGCCGTGCTCGTACTCGGTACCCGAGTTCCAGGCAGCTTCTTCGGATTCGATCTTCACGAAGCTGTGGCCCATGGTGTTGGAGAAGGTGATGTTGTCGAACATGAAGAATTCCGGCTCCGGCCCGAACAGCACGGTGTCAGCGATGCCGCTGGCTTTCAGGAAATCTTCGGCACGCTTGGCGATGGAGCGCGGATCGCGGTCATAGCCTTGCATGGTGGCGGGTTCAAGCACGTCACAGACGATGTTCAGCGTGGTCTCTTCGGTGAACGGGTCCAGTTTGGCGGAGGCCGGATCCGGCATCAGCACCATGTCAGACTCGTTGATGCCCTTCCAGCCGCCGATGGAGGAGCCATCGAACATCTTGCCGTCTTCGAAGAAGTCTTCGTCGACCTGGTGGGAAGGAATGGATACGTGCTGCTCTTTACCCTTGGTGTCGGTAAAACGCAGATCAACAAACTTGACTTCGTGTTCCTGGATCAGGGCCAAAACGTTCTGGGCTGACATGCTAAGTAACCTCCGGTGTTAAAACTCTTTGGGTGAATGCGTCATCACATTCACATAAGCCAGTATCGTGCCAAGTTTGTGACAGCTTGATTTCAGTGCATTTGCACCCTTTCAGGCTGTCGGGACTCCCGCTTTCATGCTTGGCTGCGCCTCAAAGTGGTGCAACCTTGGATCGTTTTGGTGCACCAGTATGGTGCGCCTACGTGTCAAGACCATCTAAGCAGGCTTTTGGCGCGGGGTCCATGATCCAGATCCCCTGTCGTACACGAATGGTCTGCAATTCTGCTAGGCAGATCACAAAGGCGAGAGTACAATTAGCGCCCAATTTTACCCGGTGATTTGAGGCGAGAATGTTAGAGAATTTACGCAATATTGCGATTATTGCGCACGTAGACCACGGCAAAACTACCCTGGTTGATAAGCTGCTGCAGCAGTCTGGAACCCTGGACCGTACCACTGATGGTCAAGAGCGTCTGATGGATTCCAACGATCTGGAAAAGGAACGTGGTATTACCATTCTCGCCAAGAACACTGCGATCCGCTGGAATGACTACCGCATCAACATCGTCGATACCCCGGGTCACGCCGACTTCGGTGGTGAAGTTGAGCGCGTAATGTCCATGGTTGACTCCGTGCTGCTGCTGGTCGACGCCGTTGACGGCCCTATGCCGCAAACCCGTTTCGTGACCCAGAAAGCCTTCGCCCAGGGTCTGAAGCCGATCGTGGTCATCAACAAGATCGACCGTCCGGGTGCTCGTCCTGACTGGGTAATGGATCAGGTATTCGACCTGTTCGACAACCTGGGTGCCACCGATGAACAGCTGGACTTCAAGGTTGTTTACGCCTCTGCACTGAACGGTTGGGCCACCCTGGACCAGAGCGTCGAGTCCGACAACATGGAACCCCTGTTCCAGGCCATCGTTGACAACGTCGAGCAGCCGAAGGGTGACCCCGCCGGTGGCTTCCAGATGCAGATCTCCCAGCTGGACTACAACTCCTACGTCGGTGTTATCGGTATCGGCCGCATCACCCGTGGTCGCGTCAAGACCAACCAGCAGGTCACCATCGTTGGTGCCAATGGCAAGAACCGTACCGGCAAGGTCGGTCAGGTGCTGGGTTACCTGGGTCTGTCCCGTACCGAAGTGGCCGACGCGCAAGCGGGCGACATCATCGCCATCACCGGTCTGGGCGAGCTGAAGATCTCCGACACCATCTGTGACAACAATGCCGTCGAAGCCCTGCCACCGCTCTCCGTCGACGAGCCGACCGTGAACATGACCTTCCAGGTCAACACCTCACCGTTCGCCGGCAAAGAAGGCAAGTTCGTGACCTCCCGCAACATTCTGGAGCGTCTGAACCAGGAGCTGGTCCACAACGTGGCCCTGCGTGTGGAAGAGACCGAAGATCCGGACAAGTTCCGCGTCTCCGGCCGTGGTGAACTGCACCTGTCCATCCTGATCGAAAACATGCGTCGCGAAGGCTACGAGCTGGCGGTATCCCGTCCGGAAGTTATCCTGCGCACCGTTGACGGCGTGCTGCACGAACCGTTCGAAACCGTGACCGTGGACGTGGAAGAGATCCACCAGGGTTCCGTCATGGAGCAACTCGGCCTGCGTAAGGGCGAGATGACCAACATGACCCCGGATGGCAAGGGCCGTGTCCGTCTCGACTTCATGATCCCGAGCCGTGGCCTGATCGGTTTCCAGACCGAGTTCCTGACCATGACCTCAGGTACCGGCCTGCTGTACCACACCTTCGACCATTACGGTCCGCACAAGGGTGGCAGCATCGGTGAGCGTCAGAACGGCGTGCTGATCTCCAACGCCACCGGCAAGGCCCTGACCTTCGCCCTGTTCGGTCTGCAAGACCGCGGTCGTCTGTTCATCGGTCACGCGACCGAAGTGTACGAAGGCCAGGTGATCGGGATCCACTCCCGTTCCAACGACCTGACCGTCAACTGCCTGAAGGGCAAACAGCTGACCAACATGCGTGCTTCCGGTACCGACGAAGCCCAGGTGCTGACTCCGCCGATCCGCATGACCCTGGAGCAGGCTCTCGAGTTCATCGACAACGATGAGCTGGTGGAGATCACGCCGAAGGCCATCCGTATCCGCAAGAAACTGCTGACCGAGATGGATCGCAAGCGCGCCGGTCGTGCTTGATCGATAGCTGTTCATCGACAGACCAAAGAGAGGCCTTATGGCCTCTTTTTTTATGGTCGCGCGGCGGCCTCTTGCTCCGGGTTGGTCGATGGTGATGGCCGCGAATCGGCTCATGGGTGGTCAGATGGGCACCCTATCTGACACAATATCTGCATGATGACGCTTACGAGAATCAAGATGCAGCAGCAAATCCGGGGCCGCCTGGCCCACGCAGTCTCCTTCTTGCGCCACGATGGCGCCCATTTCGCCCAGTTTGTCTGGGGCCGTTTCCAGCAGGACAGGCTGACGGTCACCGCCGGTTACCTGGCCTATGTGACCCTGCTCTCCCTGGTGCCCATGGTTGCCGTGGTGTTCGGCATGATGTCGGCCTTCCCGGTGTTCCAGACCCTGAAACAGCAGATGGAGCAGTTCGTCTATCACAACTTCGTGCCCACCGCCGGCGAGATGCTCAAGGAGTACATAGATGGCTTCGTGGCCAATGCCACCAACACCACTGCGGTCGGCATAGGCGCCCTGATAGTGGTGGCACTGATGTTGATCTCGGCCATCGACAAGAACCTCAACTACATCTGGCGTTCGACCCAGAATCGACCGCTGGCCCAGGCCTTCGCCATGTACTGGATGATACTGACCCTGGGCCCCGTGCTCATCGGGGCCAGCCTCGCCATTTCCTCCTACATACTGTCGCTGAAGCTGTTTGCCGCTGACAGCCTGTTTGGCGCAGGATATCTGGTGCTGCGCAGCCTGCCGTTCCTGTTCTCTGTGTTCGGCTTCCTGCTTATATATACTGTGGTGCCCAACTGCAAGGTGCGGCTGACCCACGCCTTGATCGGCGCCCTGGTGGCGGCCACCCTGTTCGAGCTGGCCAAGCGCGGCTTCTCCATCTACATCACCAACTTCCCCTCCTATCAGGCCATCTACGGCGCCCTGGCGACCATCCCCATTCTGTTCGTCTGGGTGTATCTAAGTTGGTTGGTAGTCTTGCTCGGTGCGGAGACCACCGCCTGCCTCGGAGAGTATGAGAAGCCCGGCAACGAGGAGCTGGCCTGAGTCAGCTGCTCATTGTTGGCACCGATATCCATTCTGTTCGTCTGGGCCTTTGTAAACACTCTGAGTTGGTTGGTGGTCTTGCTCGGCGCGGAGACCACCGCCTGCCTGGGGGAATACGAGAAACCGGGCAACGAGGAGCTGGCCTGAGGCCAGCCTGCCATAGCCCCGATCCCGGCGGGAAAGGCGTTGGCCCGGGCAGGGCATTTATTGGTAGCATCAACGACCGCCCCGTCATGACGACGGCGGCGGTCGTTTTGTTTTGAGAGGAGAGGGATGTGATTGCATTGATTCAGCGGGTGTCAGAGGCCAGCGTGACCGTCGAGGGAGAGGTGACCGGGGCCATAGAGCAAGGGTTGCTGGTGCTGCTCGGGGTAGAGCAGGGGGACGATGAGGCCAAGGCCGACAAGCTGCTGCACAAGGTGAGCGGCTATCGCATCTTCTCCGATGCAGAGGGCAAGATGAACCTCAACGTGGGCCAGATCGGGGGCAGTCTGCTGGTGGTCTCCCAGTTCACCCTGGCGGCGGATACCGGCAAGGGGATGCGACCCAGCTTCTCCGGCGGCGCCCACCCGAGCGATGCCGAGCGGCTCTATGACTACTTCGTTGCCCGGGCCAAGGAGGGCGGCATGCCGACCGAGACGGGACGTTTTGCCGCCGACATGAAGGTCAGGCTGCTCAACGACGGCCCCGTGACCTTCTGGCTGCAGGTGTAGGTATCATTGCTGGCGCCAGGCCGTGGATGCCTGGCTTTTCACCCTGCCGAGGGCTCTCGCGGCGATCCGCCAGCAAGAGTGAGGGCCCGCAACAGGCCTAGGCGAGATTGGTGGCGTGCAGTATGACGTTGCGATAACCCGGCACCCCGTGGGCGCTGGTGGGGCCTATCCACTCCTCGGCCAGCCGTTTGGCCTGCGCCAGTTCGAGGTGGGTCCGTGGCAGCAGGTTGACGATGAGGGTGCCGTGCAGGCATCTGGCCAGCGCCTGATAGATGGGCGCCTGGAACAGCAGCAGGGGATTGCCGTCCTGGCTGAACAAGTCCAGCAGCACCAGATCGTAGGCGTCCTGGCTCTGGAGCAGGAAGTGCAGGGCGTCCGCATGATGCAGCCTAGGGGATCGCTGTGAGGCGTCCTGGAAGAACTGCTGGAACAGGGTGAGGATCTCGGCGTCCAGATCCACGCAGTCGTGGCGGGCCTCGGGCCAGCGGGCCCCCAGATGGCGGGTGAGATCCCCCCCTCCCAACCCCAGCTCCAGGATCCGGCTCGCCTCTGCGGGCAGCCGCTCGGCGATGCTCTGTTGATGGGGCAGGCAGAGGTGTTCCGGCTTGCTCAGGCTCATGGCGGATTGCACCACGCCGTCCATTTCCAGCCAGCGGTGGCGGGCATTTTCCAGGATGGAGAGGCGGCGTTCGGGTTTGGCGCTGAGGTGCAATAAGTGATCGGCTTGGTACGCTTGCAGATTGAAGTCCATGAATTTGCACGGCAAGATGGCTTTCGACCAGTGTAACTCAAGGATGTCGCTATGTACCGGGTGGTCACTCCTCAAACGGCAGCCGAGCGGGGCTCTTACTACCAGCTGCGCTGGGAGGCATTGGTGCGCAAGCTCTTCAATCTGCCCGTCGGCGCAAACTCAAGGATCTCTTTATGTACCGGGTAGTTACCCCCCAAACCCCAGCCGAGCTGGATGCCTACTACCAGTTACGCTGGGAACTCCTGCGCAAGCCCTTCAATCTGCCCGTGGGCTCCGAGCGTGACGAATACGATACCGTCGCCATCCATCGGCTGATGCTGGCCGAAGATGGCACCCCCATCGCCGTCGGCCGCCTCTTCATCGGGGGTGACGAGGCCCAGATACGCTTTATGGCGCTGCGCCCGGAGTTTCGCGGTCAGGGGCTGGGGGCCCGCATGGTGGAGGATCTCGAACAGCTGGCCCGTGACGAGAAGGTGAAACGGCTGGTGATGAACGCACGCCAGGAGGCGGTGGAGTTCTATCGCAGGTGCGGCTTTCTCGAGGTGGGTGAGGGGCCCGTCTCCTTCGGCCGCATTCCCCATCGTCAGATGATCAAATCCATCAGTCCGCTGCAGACCATACAGTATCGCCCCGAGTGGTGTCAGGATCTCACCACCCGCTGGTCGAGGGGGATCCCCATCAGCGAGAAGATGGGGGTGCACATCACCCACTACGATGGCCAGACCTTCCACCTCAAGGCCAACCTGGCGGCCAACCTCAACGTCCACGACACCATGTTCGCCGGCAGCATTTACAGCCAGTGCGTGCTGGCGGGCTGGGGCCTCATCTGGCTGCAGCTCAAGGAGGCCGGTCTGGGCGGGGATACTGTGCTGGCGGAGGGCAACATCAAATACTACAGACCGGTGAGCGAGGAGCCTGAGGCCAGGGTCGCCCGGGAGGGGATGCCCGCCGTGCTGGCGCCGCTAAAGAACGGGGAGTCCGCCAAGTTCAGCCTGCGGGTGCAGCTGTTCAGCGGCCGCAAGCTGGCGGTTGAGTTTGTCGGCCAGTACGTGGTGCTGCCCATCAAGCGGGCGGGGCACTGAACCCGTCGCCCGACATCCGTTAGCAACAAGGCCTCATGATGAGGCCTTGTTCGTCATTGCGCCGCGGTGGCGGGCGTCTGCGGTCGCCGGAGCGGGCCGCTTCGCCCCTGGGCCGGGTAGCGTACGCCAGTCTCCCAGTCGCAAGTGGCTTCCCCGCTCGGGAAGCGCCATTCAAGGGCCGGGCTCTCAAGGGGGCCTCGCCAGCGCGCCAGCAGCTCGGCACAGCGCCGCTTGTTCAGCACGCCGAGATCCAGCTGCCACTGGTCGCTGGCGAGATCGACCCCGCCCTGCAACCCGAGCAGGTGGGTGATGGTGGAGGCCCCGCCCTGCTCGATCTGCAGCTTGCCCTGCTCAGCCCTGGCCTTCAGCTTGATGTGGTAGAAGGGGGTATCCCCCTGCTGCATCGCCTGCCACAGGGTCTCGGGGGTCAGGGTGGGCGGAGCCGCCTCCTTGAACCAGTTATCCAGCAGGGGGTCTATCCCGACCTTGTCCCAGAAAGGATCCCTGGCCTCCAGGCTCAGGCTGCCCTGCAAGGTGCGGCGCCAGTTGCCGGGGGCCTGCTCCGGCTGCGTGGCCAGATCGGCCTGCAGATCCGTCTCCAGATCCACCTTGCCCGCCAGCGAGACGGGGGCATGGAGCAGTTCGCCCCATTTCTCCAGATCCAGCTGCTTGCCCCGCAGTTGCAGGCGGCTCTCCTGCCCGGGCACCTTGCCCCATTGACCGCTGAGGCTGAGGGAGCCCTCATCCGGCAGTTCGCTGCTGAGCCTGTTGAGCTGCCAGGCGCTCGGGGTCAGCTCCCCGTCCAGCACGCCGTTGCGGGCACTCAGGCCATCCCACACCAGCTCGAACCACTTGCTCTCGATGCGGGTACGACCGAGCAGCGGGCCAGGCTGGTTGTTCCTCAGGCTGAGATCGCTCAGATAGAGCTGCCAACCGGTCAGGGAGAGGGGCAGGGTGTCGTCGAAGGAGAGCACCTTGAGCCTGTCGAAGGCCAGCTTGCGCACATCGATCTGCTGCGGGCGCCAGCCCTGCCACTCCTGCCACCACCCTTCCGGCAGGCTGATGTCCATGCCGCTCAGGGCCATGTCCTTGAGGGTCAGTTTTTGCAGTTGGGTGTCGAGGGCAAGCTCGACATTGAACTCCCCTTCGTATGCCTTGCCCTGCAGCTCGGCCTCGATCTGCCGGGGGGAGAAGGCGAGCTTGCCCTCGATGGCTTCCAGCTGGAACAGGCCGCGGCCGAGATCTGACAGGGTACCGGAGAGATAGCCGCTTGGCTGGCTGCCCGCCTGCCAGTCGAAGGCGGTGAGCTGACCGCTGAAGTTGTTGAGGGAGAGCTCCTGCTCTATGGCATTGACGCTGACCCGATCGAGCTGGCCCCGATCCAGGGTGATGCGGCGCAGTGGGAATTCACCCTGTTCGAAGTCGCCGAGCTCGACGCGCATGCCACGGGCCTTCAAGGCGTGCAGTTGCAGGCTGCGATCCGGCCAGTTCAGTACCATGCCGGTCGCAAGCCCGCCGTCGAACAGCTTGGTGGTCAGCTGGTCCGTGCTCAGCACCTGCCCCTCCAGCCGTCCCTTCAGGTTGAGGCTGGCCAGGGTGAGTTGCGGCGTCTCCAACTGGTTGATGCCCAGGGTCAGGTTGGCCTGGGGCTGACGTTTCGGATCGATCAGCTCCCAGTCGCTCAGGGTGGCACTCAGACCGCGCAGGGTCAGGGCCTCGCTCTGCAGGCTCAGGTTGTCTATGGTGCTGTCGCTGATGGTGAGGGAGTGCACCGGCAGGGTCGGCAGCTGGTTCGGCAGCGGCAGTTTGATGACGGGGCGGATGAGATCCAGGTGGGCGATGCGCACGTTCCGGTTCAGCCAGTCGATGTTGTCTATCTCCAGATAGATCTTCTCCAGCTGCACCGCATCCCCGTATTGCACCTGCTCCGCCAGCAGGGTGTAGGGGTGAAGCGGATTGAACACCAGCCGCCCTATGGTGACAGGCACCCCGGTCTGCTGGCTGATCCAGCTGGCGATGGGGCCCTTGGCCCGTTCGGCGTCGAACAGGCCGAGGCCGACCCAGACGAACAGCAGCAGGAAGGCAAACAGATAGAGCAGGGCGCGTAGCCAGGAATTCATGGATGCTTTCCTCCTGTTTTGGGGGTTGTTGTCAGGCGTTTGAGTAGTGATCCCGCAGGCCGAGCCAGCGGCGGATCAAGGGCTCGACGTGGTTCGGGTGCCTATTCATCAGGAAATCGGACCATCTTCTGCACATCCCTGGGTCAGGCATTGGAATAGTGATCCCGCAGGCCGAGCCAGCGCCGTATCAAGGGTTCGACATGGTTCGGGTGCTTGTCCATCAGGAAGCGTGCCATCTTCTGCACCTGGGGAATGAGCGGCTGGTCGCGCACCAGATCGGCGATCTTGAGATCCGCCAACCCGGTCTGGCGGGTGCCGAGCAGTTCCCCCGGGCCGCGCAACTCGAGATCCCGCTGGGCGATCAGGAAGCCGTCGTTGGTCTCTCGCAGCACCCCGAGCCGGCTCTGGGCCGTCTTGGAGAGGGGGGCATGGTAGAGCAGCACGCAGTGGGAGGCCACCGAGCCCCGGCCGACCCGGCCGCGCAGCTGGTGCAACTGGGCCAGCCCCAGCCGCTCCGGGTTCTCGATGATCATCAGGCTGGCATTGGGGACGTCCACCCCCACCTCGATGACGGTGGTGGCAACCAGCAGTTGCAAGATGCCCGCCTTGAACTCTTCCATTACCCGTTGCTTCTCGACCGGGCGCATCCGGCCATGGACCAGGCCTATGTGCAGGCCGGGCAGCCGGGCTTGCAGCTCGGCTGCCGTGTCTTCGGCGGCCTGGCACTCCAGCACCTCGGACTCCTCGATCAGGGTGCAGACCCAGTAGGCCTGCTTGCCCTCCTCGCAGGCGAGTTTGACCCGCTCGATCACATCCTGACGGCGGCTGTCCGGCAGGGCGACAGTGGTGATGGGGGTACGGCCGGGCGGCAGCTCGTCGATGACCGAGGTGTCGAGATCCGCATAGGCGGTCATTGCCAGGGTGCGGGGAATGGGGGTGGCGGTCATGATGAGCTGATGGGGATGCACCCCCTCCCGCTCCCCTTTTTCGCGCAGGGCGAGGCGCTGGTGCACCCCGAACCTGTGTTGTTCGTCGATGATCACCAGGGCCAGGCGCTGGAACACCACCTGCTCCTGGAAGATGGCGTGGGTGCCCACCACCATCTTGACGCTGCCATCGGCGATGGCGGCCAGCGCCTCCTCCCGCGCCTTGCCCTTCTGCTTGCCCGCCAGCCAGCCCACCTTGATACCGAGGGGTTCCAGCCAGTTGGCGAAGTTGACGGCGTGCTGTTCGGCCAGCAGTTCGGTCGGCGCCATCAGCCCCACCTGGCAGCCGTTGCCTATGGCTTGCAGCGCCGCCAAGGCCGCGACCAGCGTCTTGCCGGAGCCCACATCCCCCTGCACCAGCCGCATCATGGGGTGGCTGCGTTGCAGATCCCGGCTTATCTCGGCCACCACCCGGTTCTGGGCGCCGGTGGGGGTAAAGGGCAGGGCGCTTAGCAGCTTTTCCACCAGAGCCGGTGCAGGCTTGAGGGTGCGGGCGAGCTGGGTCTGCGCCTGGGCGCGCACCTTGAGGACGGAGAGGTTGTGGGCCAGCAGCTCTTCCAGCACCAGTCGCTGCTGGGCTGGGTGCTGGCCGCTCTCCAGCAGGGCAAGCGCCACCGAGGGGGGCGGACGGTGCAGCAGCTTCAGGGCGGCGGCGAGGTCGATCTGCTGGGGGTAGAGGCCGGCGGGCAGCAGCTCCTCCACGCCATAGAGATCGAGCTGCGCCAGCGCCTGATCCGTGAGGCTGCGCAGGCTGAGCTGGCGCAAGCCTTCGGTGGTCGGGTAGACGGGAGTGAGCGCCTCTTCGGTCTGACCGGCCTGCTCCTCGCCGAGCAGCTTGTACTCGGGGTGGGCCATCTCCAGCCCGTATTTGCCGGGACGGGCCTCGCCGAAGCAGCGGATCAACCGGCCCTGGGCGAGGCTGTTCTTCTGGGCGGCGGTGAAATTGAAGAAACGCAGGGTCAGGCTGCCGGTGCCGTCGCTGATGCGGCACACCAGCATGCGGCGGCGCCCCATGACCAGCTGGGTGTCCTGGATTTCGCCCTCGACGGCGCCGTGCAGTCCGGGGGGCAGATCGCCGATGGGCCACACCTGGGTGCGGTCCTCGTAGCGCAGGGGGAGGTGGAACAGCAGATCCTGTACCGTGGCCAGCCCCAGCCGCTCGAGCTTCTCCAGCATCTTGCTGCCGACGCCCTTGAGGCTATCGAGAGGAATTTTATCCAATTTCATCAATTAGATGCCCGAAAACACTGTAAATATGTCCAGATGATAGGGGTTGTTGCGTCTTCGATGCAAGCCGCGTTGCTGCGAGCCGTCGTGGTTTTGAGATCTGTTCCCTCTCCCTCTGGGTGAGGGCAGGGTAGGGCAGGGGGAGGGGGATTTCTGGTTATGTCGCCATGCTCAGGAGAGAGGGCCTGCTCTTCACCCCTCATCCCCGGCCCTTCTCCCGCGAGGGGAGAAGGGGGAAGGAACCCGCATCATCAGGGGTATTGCGCCAGTAGAGGAGGCCGACGGCCCGTTAGATGATTCGCTTGAGCAGGATATGGGCCCTGACCCTGTGGATCCGGGCAAGCAGCTTGCGCACCTGCTCGGGGTAATCCTTGATCTGCTCGATCTGATCGAAGTGGCTGATGCGACGGGTGTGGGCCAGGATGCAGTCGCGCTCCTCCTGGAAGCGCTCGCGCAGGTGGTGGTGGCGGTCATGGACCAGCAGGCCGTTCTCCAGATCCAGTGCCCAGGCGCGGGGATTGAGGTTGTTGCCGGTGAGCAGGGCCCACTCCTGGTCCACGAAGATCCCCTTGAGGTGATAGGAGTTCTTGTCGCAGCACCAGAGCATCAGGTTGAGACGGCCGCTGTCGATGTGGTGCTGGTTGCGCTCGGCAAACTTGCGCAGGTTGGTCTCGTAGAGATAGGGCAGGCCACCTATGGTGGAAAATTTCTCCTCCGGCGGGATAAAGAAGTCGTTGGCTGTCTTGTCGCCCACCACTATGGTCACCTTGCAGCCGCGCTTGAGCAGGGCTTCCACGTCCTTGTTCAACTCCTTGGGGGGGTTGAAGTAAGGGGTGCAGATGAAGATCTCCCGCTCGGTGGCCCGTACCAGGTTGCGGATCATCCGGTTGAGCTGGTTGCCGCGTTTGCCCAGGCCCACCATGGGGGTGATGGCGATCTCCTGGCTGTTGGCCGGTATGCTCTCGAATCTGTACTGGCTGGTGCGCAGGTTGTGCTTGAAGCGGCGGATCTGCCCCTTGAGCTGCTTGGCGCCCGGAATGCCTGGGCGATCCAGCCGCTGCACGGCCTCGCTCTTGAGGAAGACGTCATCCACGTAGTTGACCATGCTGCGGGTCAGGGCCTGGCTGTGGATCTGGTGATAGCGATCGAAGCGGTAGCGCTCCTGCTGGTGCAGGTAGATGTCGTTGAGGCTGGCACCCGAGTAGAGCAGGATGTCGTCGAAGATGAAGCCCTTGAGGTGCAGGACGCCGAGCAGCTCGCGGCCCTTGACCGGCACGCCGTAGATCTCGATCTGGTGTTCATGGCGGGCGGCCATGGCCTGATACATCAGGTGGTTGCCACCCTGTTTGCCCTTGCCGATCAGGCCGCGCTGGGCGCGGTGGAAGTCGACGAAGACCTTGATGTCGAGGGCGGGGTTGCGCTGCTTGGCGGCGTAGAGGGCACAGAGGATTTCCCGTCCCGCCTCGTCATCTTGCAGGTAGAGGGCGATCAGATAGATACGCTGGGTCGCGTTGGCGATGAGCGAGAGGATACGGCTCTTGAAATCTTTGGCGCTGTTGAGTACCTGGAACTGATCTGCGGCAACCGCGATCTGGGGTAAACGTGCCAGCAACTGTCGATAATGTGCCGATGAATGCATAGAGAAGCCTGAAATCACGGGATGAAGCGTTCCACTCGGGGCGATGAATAGGCAATTCTAGCAACCTGTGGCGGTGGGCCCAAGCAAGAATCCGTAAAAATGTCGATGGCACGCCATATCGGGGCCGCCGGACGGGGCCCCGATATAGGGGAGTTAGAAGACGATGCTTGCCATGGCAACGATGAGGAAGGCGATGGTACCGAGCAGTGTCTCCATCACTGTCCAGGTCTTGAGGGTGGTCTTCTCGTCCATGTTGAGGAAGCGGCTGACCAGCCAGAAACCGGAGTCGTTGAAGTGGGAGAGCACGGTTGCCCCACCGGCGATGGCGATGACGATAAAGGTCAGGTCCAGATCGCTCAGCCCGGCCGTGGCCGCGACCGTCGGCGCCATCAGGGCGGCCGTGGTGGTCAGGGCTACCGTGGCCGAGCCCTGGGCCACCCGCAGCGCGGTGGAGACCAGGAAGGCGGCCAGGATCACCGGCATGCCAGTGTCGGACAGCACGTCGGCCAGGGCTGTGCCGATGCCGCTGGCACGCAGCACGCCGCCGAACATGCCACCGGCACCCGTCACCAGGATGACGGCGCAGACCGGGGCCAGGGCGTCGTTGCAGAACTTCTCGAGCTGCACCTTGCCCTGGGTCTGGCGGAACAGCCAGAGGGCATAGAGCACAGTGATGAGCAGGGCCACCGGGGTCTTGCCAACCATGCGCAGCACGTTGACCCAGTCCGCCCCCTTGTCGATCACCCCCATGACGCCCAGGGTATTGAGGCCGGTATCCATGAAGATGAGCACCAGTGGCAGCAGCAGGATGGAGAGCACCTGGCCGAAGCTCGGCGCCTTGTCGGAGAGTCGCTCTGCGGTCTCGGTGAAGCTCGGGGGCAGGGGCAGCTCAAACTTCTTGCCGGACCAGAGCCCGAACAGATAGGCACCCAGATACCAGGTCGGCAGCGCGACCAGCAGACCCACGACGGTGAGCAGCCCTATGTTGGCACCCAGCAGTTCGCTGGCGGCCACCGGGCCCGGGTGGGGTGGTAGGAAGGCGTGCATCACCGCGAAGGCACCGGCGGAGGGCAGGGCATATTTGAGGACTGAGCCGCCGAACTGCTTGGCCACGCTGAAGATGATGGGCAGCATGACGATGAGGCCGGCATCGAAGAAGATAGGGAAGCCGAATAGCAGGGAGGCGATCCCCAGCGCGAAGGGGGCGCGGTGGGAGCCGAAGCGGTTGATCAGGGTGTCGGCAAGCACCTTGGCGCCCCCCGTCATCTCCAGGATCCTGCCTATCATGGCCCCCAGGCCAACCAGCAGCGCGACCGAGGCCAGGGTGCCGCCGAAACCGGTCAGCATGGTGGGGATCACCTGGTCATAGGTGACCCCGGTGGCCAGGGCCGTCAGCATGCTGACCAGGGTCAATGCCACGAAGGCATGTACCTTGAATCGCATGATCAGCACCAGCAGCATGACGATAGCGCCAGCGGCTACCGAGAGCAGGTAGGCGACATCGGGTGTGTTCATCGCTCCGTCCATAAAATGTCCTCAAATGGTTCTAGTAGTTGTTCTGCACATTTCTGTGCTCCACTTCACATTGCGCAACGTTACCGGTAACATGTTACCGGTAACGTGCTAACTTAGAACCCATCAGGTAAACGTTTTTTGAAAAGTGAGAGAGAGGTCAAATAATGGCGGGCAAGAGCATTATCGTGATGGGTGTGTGTGGCAGTGGCAAGTCCAGCATAGGCCTCAAGGTGGCCAGCGCCCTGGGCGCCAAGTTCATCGACGGTGATGATCTGCACCCCCGCGCCAACATCCAGAAGATGGCGGGCGGCAACCCTCTCAACGACGAAGACAGGGCGCCCTGGCTGGAGCGGATCCGCGATGCGGCCTACAGCCTGGAGCAGAAGAACGAGCTGGGCGTCATCGTCTGCTCGGCCCTCAAGAAGCAGTACCGCGACCAGATCCGCGAGGGCAACGAGTCGGTGCACTTCCTGTTTCTGGACGGAAGCCAGTCCCTCATTCTCGACCGGATGCGGGCACGCAAGGGCCACTTCATGCGGGAAGGCATGGTAAAGAGTCAGTTCGAGACCCTGGAGCGGCCGGATGGCGAGGCCGGTGTGTTTCGCGTCGACATAGATGGCACCTTCGAGCAGGTGGTTGACCGCGCCGTCACCGCCCTGGCACAGGTGCAATGAGCCATTTCGCGATCCCGGCCCCTGTCGATCGCGCCCGTATTTCCGTGTTGGAGACAATCCTATGACCCATCCCGTGATCACCGAAGTGACCCGCCGCATCCGCGAGCGCAGTGTCGCCCGCCGCCAGGCCTTCCTGGCCCGCATCCAGCGCCAGACCGAGCAGGGCAAGACCCGCGCCTCCCTCTCCTGTGGCAACCTGGCCCACGCCGTGGCCGCCTCCAGCTGTGACGACAAGGGGCGCATCCTCGACATGACCCGCGCCAACGTGGCCATAGTCACCGCCTACAACGACATGCTGAGCGCCCATCAGCCCTATCAGGGCTATCCGGACATCATCAAGGGCGCGCTGGCCGAGCTGGGCCACAGCGCCCAGGTCGCCGGCGGCGTGCCCGCCATGTGCGACGGCGTGACCCAGGGCCAGCCGGGGATGGACATGTCCCTCTTCTCCCGGGATCTCATCGCCCAGGCCACCGCGGTTTCCCTCTCCCACAACACCTTCGACGCCACCCTGCTGCTCGGCATCTGTGACAAGATAGCCCCGGGCCAGATCATGGGGGCCCTCTCCCATGCTCACCTGCCCACCGCCTTCGTGCCCGCCGGCCCCATGGCGAGCGGCATAGGCAACGACGAGAAGGTGAAGGTGCGCCAGCAGTACGCCGCCGGTGAAGTTGGGCGCGATGCCCTGCTGAAGATGGAGTGCGGCGCCTACCATTCGGCCGGCACTTGCACCTTCTATGGCACCGCCAATACCAACCAGCTGGTGTTCGAGGCCATGGGCCTGATGCTGCCGGGCTCCGCCTTCGTGCACCCCCACAGCGAGTTGCGCCAGGCCCTCACCGAAGAGGCTGCCCGCCGCATCAGCGCCATGATCCCGGGCTCCCCGGCCTACCGCCCCTTGAGCCAGGTGCTGGACGAGCGCGCCCTGGTCAACGGCCTGGTGGCCCTGCTCGCCTCCGGTGGCAGCACCAACCACAGCATCCACATGGTGGCGCTGGCTCGCGCCGCCGGCCTGGAGCTGACCTGGGACGACTTGAGCGATCTCTCCGACGTGGTGCCGCTCTTGGTGCGCATGTACCCGAACGGCCCGGCGGACGTGAACGCCTTCGAGCAGGCGGGCGCCGTGCCCGGCCTGATGCGCCGTCTGGCGGAGGCGGACCTGATCCACCTGGATGCCACCCCGGTGTTTGGCGAGATGCAGGATTACCTCAGCCGTCCCGCGCTGGTGGATGGCAAGCTGGTGTGGCAGCCGGTGGGGGAGAGCACGGATCCGAGCGTGCTCTCCGTCGCTGGCAGCGTGTTCCAGGCCACCGGCGGCACCAAGCTGCTCAGTGGCAACCTGGGCCGCGCCGTGGTCAAGGTCTCGGCGGTTGCCCCCGAATACAGGGTGATTGAAGCGCCGGCCCGGGTCTTCTCCTCCCAGCATGCGGTGGAGGCGGCCTACAAGGCCGGCGAGCTCAATCAGGACGCCGTCATCGTCGTGCGCCACAATGGCCCTGCCGCCAACGGCATGCCGGAGCTGCACAAGCTGATGCCTGTGCTCGGCAACCTGCAGAAGGCCGGCCACAAGGTGGCCCTGGTCACCGACGGTCGCCTCTCCGGTGCCTCCGGCAAGATCCCGGCCGCCATCCACGTCACCCCGGAAGCGCTGCACGGCGGGGCCATAGGCCTGTTACAGGATGGCGATCTGCTGCGGGTGGATGCCGACAGCGGCCGCCTCGACTGCCTGACCGATTTGAGCGGCCGCACCCAGGCCGAGATCGATCTCACCCTGGAACAAGAGGGGTGGGGCCGTGAACTGTTCAGCGTGATGCGTCGCGCGGTATCGAGCGCCGAGTGCGGCGCCACTATTTTTGACTAAGAGCCTTTGACTGAGGAAGAGCTATGCAGAACTGGAAAGTGACCCCTGCCGAGGTGTTTGCCGCCTCTCCGCTGGTGCCCGTGATGGTCATCAACGACCTGGAGCAGGCCCTGCCGATGGCCAAGGCGCTGCTGGATGGCGGCATCTCGGTGTTCGAGATCACCCTGCGCACCCCGGTGGCCCTCGACGCCATCGCCCTGATCGCCAAGGCGATGCCGGATGCCATGGTCGGTGCCGGTACTGTGCTCAACTGCGCACAGTTTGACGCCGCCGTGGCCGCCGGTGCCCGCTTCGTCATCTCCCCGGGGATGACCCCGGCCCTGCTGGCCCACGCGGCCAGGAGCACGGCACCGCTGATCCCGGGGGTGGCTACCCCGTCCGAGGTGATGCAGGCGCTGGAAGCGGGCTACGACCACCTGAAATTCTTCCCGGCCGAGGCGAACGGCGGCACCAAGGCACTTTCTGCCATTGCCGCGCCCCTGCCCCAGGTGAAATTCTGCCCCACCGGCGGCATAGGCCCGAAAAACGTGGCCGACTACCTGGCGCTCAAATGCGTGGCCACGGTCGGCGGCTCCTGGATGCTGCCCGCCGATGCGGTCAAGAGCGGCAACTGGGAGGAGGTGACCCGCCTCTCCCGCGAAGCGGTTGAAATGGTTAAACGCTAAGCGCCCATCGTTTAGATAAATTGAACAGGCCACCCAAGGGTGGCCTGTTGTTTTTCCGGCTCCGGGAGGCCGGAAAGCCATTTACATGGCGCCGCCGGCTGTCTTAAGGTCGGGGTCGGTTCCTCACGCTGCCGCCCCTTATGAGCTTTCTTCATCACTCCTACCCGCTGGGGCACCTCACCGCCCTGCACAGCCACTCCCAGGCCCAATACTGCTATCTGCACCAGGGCGGCGGCGTCATCACAGGTCACGATGGGGGCGGCTTGCTGGTGGCCGGCCAGCTCTGCCTGATCCCCGCCGGCTGGGCCCACGAGTTTCGCGTGTTGCGCCACTCCCGGCTCTCGCTGCTCTACAGCCCGCAACCGGCATGCACCACTTTCAGCCAGCTGCAGGTGAGCCCCATGCTGGCGGGTCTCTTCGCCCGCCTGCCTGAGCTGGGGGAGGGAGAGACGCGGGACGCCTATCTGAGGGTGCTACGCCACGAGCTGGGACTCGCCGCTCCGCTGGCGGGGCAGCTCCCCCTGGCAGCGGATCTGGATCCGCGCCTGCTGCGGGTGCTGGAGAAGCTGTGCCAGGATCCCTCCGTCAAGATGACGCTGGAGGCGCTGGCCCGTGACTGCGGCGCCTCGGTGCGCACCCTCAATCGCCTCTTTGCCCGGCAGCTGGGGTGCAGTTTCCGCCGGTGGCGGGAGCGGGTGCTGATGGGGCGGGCCCGTCAGTTGCAACACCAGGGGATGGCGCCTTCCCAGATTGCCGGGATCCTCGGCTATGAGGATCCCGAGGCCTTCTCGGCTGCCCTGGCGCGGGTGCAGGGCCAGGGCTCAGCGCCTTGAGCCTATGTCTGCGTCCTCCTTGCCCCCCGCCAGCAGGCAGGTGACCTCCTCGGTGTGACAGAGCCGGCCATCGCGAAAGGTGAAGAGGCCGCTCACCTTGCAGGCCAGGGTACCGCCATCCTGGCGGGTGGCTCGAACCAGATGGGTGGAATGTACCCGCTGCCCCAGCTCCAGGGTGGCGACAAACTCGATGGCGGCCTCGGCCAGATGGCCTCTCAAGGCGGCGATATGCTGGCGAAAGGCGGCGTAGTCGAGGGTCTCGCCATTCACCTGCTGGCAATAGTCGGGGCTGAACCAGGTGTCGAGCTCGGCCAGGGTGAAGCCGGGATCGCAGATGACGCGCTGCAGGCAGGTCTTCAATCTTTCGGTGTTGTTCATCTTCTGCTCCTGAATGTGGGACAAGCTGCGCCAGCATAAGTCAGTGAGCAGGGAGGGATCCCGGGAGGACGCGCCATCATGGCGGCCACAGGCGCCAAGGTGGCGCCGGGTGGGTGTGAAGGGGCGGGATCAGCCCAGGCTCTCCCCCTCATAGAGGGAGAAGCCCATGTCCTTGCGGTGCTCGGCTTGGGGTTGCCCATTGAGCCTGGCCAGCAGCATGGCGGCCGCCTCGCGACCTATGGCCTCGCGGGGTGTGCTGATGCTGGCCAGCTTGGGGGTCATGGCGTGGCCTATGTCGAGGGCGTTGCAGCCGGCGATGGCGATCTGCTGGGGCACGGGTATCCACTTGGCCTGGCACTGCAGCAGGGCGCCGACAGCAACGTCGTCGTTGGTGCAGAACAGGCCGTCGAGATCGGGGTAGCGGGCCATGGCCTGCTCCAGCAGCTGGCCACCCAGGGTGAAGCTGGAGGCCTGTTCGGTCAGCAGGTGCTGGCCATCCAGGCCGAAGTCCGCCATCGCCTGGTAGTAGCCCTCCATCCGCAGCTGGGTACGCACGTCGAGGCGCGCCCCCAGGTAGACCACCTTGCGCCGTCCCCGGCGCAGCATCTCTGTTACCATGGCGCGGGCGGCGGCACGGTGATCCATGCCGACCACCATGTCGATGGGGGAGAGCGGCAGATCCATGGTCTCCACCACGGGAATGCCGGCGGTGGCGATCATCTTGCGGGTGCGCTCCGTGTGCTGGGTGTCCGAGAGGATGAGGCCATCCACGTTGTAGGAGAGCAGGGAGGCAACCTGCTCCTCCTCCCGCTCCGGGCTGTAGCCATAGTGGGCGAGCAGGGTCTGGTAGCCGGCGGGCCTGGTCACCGCCTCTATGCCGTGGATCACCGCCGAGAAGACCTGGTTGGAGAGAGAGGGGATCAGTATGCCGATCGCCTTGCTGGTGGCGTTGGAGAGCATGTCAGGCGCCCGGTTCGGGATGTAGCCGAGCTCCTCCACCGCCGCGGCGATCCGCTCACGGGTGCCTTCGGCCACGGCGGACGGGTCACGCAGGTAGCGGCTGACGGTCATCTTGGTGACCCCGGTCAGGTCGGCGATGTCCTGCAGTGTGGGGCGGCGCTTGCGGGTGTCGTTCATCTCGGGATCCGGCAAAGAATGTTACAGGTAACATTACCGTTTTTGCGCAACAAAGTCAGCATATGACGCCATCACAGGAGAGGCTGGGGATGATCAAGGGCAAGTGTTTCGAGGGGAAAAGGTTCGAGCAGCAGGAGGTGGAGGGGGAGCAGTTCTCGGAGTGCCGCTTTATCGACTGCAACTTCTCCTGGCTGGATCTGAGCGATAGCCGCTTCATCGACTGCAGCCTCTATGAGCGGGAACGCGAGCTCGGTTGCCAGTTGCAGGGCTGCGATTTGCGCGAAGCGAGCTTTCTGCGCTGCGATCTCACCCTGGCGGATCTCAGTCGCAGCCGGTGTCTGGGGTTGGAGATGCGCGACTGCCAGGCCATGGGCATCAACTTCGCCCACGCCAGCTTCGCCAACCAGATCACCGCCAAGAGCTACTTCTGCGAGGCCCATCTTACGGGAAACAATTTCAGCTACGCCAACTTCGACGGCTGCCTGCTGGAGAAGTGCGAGCTCGGCGGCAACCGCTGGCAGGGGGCCAGCCTGCTGGGGGCCTCCCTGGCGGGATCCGATCTCAGCGGCTCCGAGTTTGGCCAGATCGACTGGACCAGCTTCAACCTGCAGGGCTGCGATCTGCGCCAGTGCGATCTTCCCGGGCTGGATCTGCGCCGGGTCAACCTGGACGGGGTGCGGATAAACGAGGAGCAGCAGCAGACCCTGCTGGAGCAGATAGGCCTGATCGTCTTCCCCTGAGACGGGGAAAACGATGTAAGTTTTCACCAACCAGGACGGGCGGTGCGGCTCTTCCCCTGCAAAGCAAAAAGCCTGCGTGATGCAGGCTTTTTGTTTGAAGAGTGATAGGCGTTTGGCCCCGTCAGCAGGGGCTTAGCGTCTGGCCAGCTGTCGTGGGCCGGGTTGAGGGCCCCGCCAAAGTGGACTCAGCGTCTGGCCAGCCACTTGGTCGGGTTGATGGCCTCGCCCTGATAGCGGATCTCGAAGTAGAGGCCGGGTCTGTCCTGACCGCCGCTGTCGCCGACCAGGGCCACGGGTTCGCCCTGCTCCACGCTCTGACCCACCTGACGCAGCAGCGACTGGTTGTGACCGTAGAGGCTCATGTAGCCGCGGCCGTGGTCTATCACCAGCAGCATGCCGAAGCCGTCAAGCCAGTCCGCATAGACCACCTGACCAGGCGCCACCGCCTTGACCTGGGTCCCCTCGCTTGCGCCTATCAGGGTGCCCTTCCACTTCAGTTCGGCGGTGCGGGGCGAGCCGTAGGAGATGAGGATGGGGCCCTGTACCGGCCAGCGCAGGCTGCCGTTGGTGCTGAGGCCGTTGTAGCCGCCACTTGCCTTGGTGCTGCTGCTGCGCGCGGCGGCTTGTTGCTTCGCCACCCGGTTCTGCTGTTCGGTGACTCTCTGCTGCTCGGCGGCGAGCCGCTGCTGTTCGCCCGCCTTCTGCTGCTGGGCCGCGATCCGTTGCTGTTCGGCAATCCGCTTCTGCTCGGCGGCCAGGCGCTGGGCCTCCAGGCGGCGCTGGCGTTCCTGCTCGGCCTTGATCTTGGCGAGGCGCTCCCGCTCGGCCCGCTCGCGGCGTTCCTTCTCTTCCTGCTGGCGGCGGAGCTCTTCCAGTCGGGCCTTCAGGGCCTTCTCCGCCTTGACCAGCTTGGTGAGCTTCTGCTCGTCGTTTTGCACCGACTGCTGCAACTGGTTGCGCACCTTGGCACGGCTCTGCTGGCTGGCCAGCAGGCTCTGGTGATGCTCCTGCTGTTCACTCAGCAGGGTCTGCAGCCTGGTCTCGGTCTCTTTGGTGGCCAGCTGGTTTTTCGCCAGCTTGTTGCGGGTGGCGCGCAGGGCGTCTATGGCCTCGATGCGGGCCTTGTTGAGATAGTCGTAGTAATCGAGAGAGCGGCTCAGCTTGGCCGGATCCTGCTGGTTGAGCAGCAGTTTGAGGTAGTCGTGGTTGCCCGCCTGGAAGGCGCTTTCCGCCTGCTTGGCCAGCAACTGTTTCTGGTGTTTGGCTTGTTGTTCCAGCGCCAGCTTGTCCTGCTGCAGAGCTGCCAGCTTCTGCTGGTTCTGCTTCAGTTGCAGCCGGGTCTGATCCAGCTTGGCGGCGGCGGCCGAGATGGCCTGCTCGTCGGCCTTGAGCTGGGTGTTGAGCTTGGCAAGCTCCTGCTTGCTGAGCTTGAGGGTCTTCTGCTGTTCCTTGATCTCGGACTGCATGGCCCCCAGCTGCTGGTTGGCAGCCTGGGCCGTGTCGGCACCGCCGATCAGGCAAAAAAACAGCGCGCCGGCCAACAGGCCGACGCGACTGGTTTTCTGTGAAATAACTTCGCATCCCCGCATGGGGCAGGATTATTTCAGAATCATCAGGGGCTTGCCAGTCATTTCCGGCGGGACCGGCAGACCCATAAGAGTCAACATGGTCGGGGCCAGATCGGACAGTTTGCCCCCTTCCAGCACCTCGGCCTTGCGACCGAAATAGATGAGGGGAACCGGCAGATTGGTGTGGGCGGTGTGCGCCTGACCAGTCTCTTCGTCCAGCATCTTCTCGGCGTTGCCGTGGTCGGCGGTGATCAGGCATTCGCCACCCACGTCGGCCAGCGCCTCGGTGACGCGACCGATGCAGTGGTCAACGGCTTCGCAGGCCTTGACGGCCGCATCGAACACACCGGTGTGGCCAACCATGTCGCCGTTCGGGTAGTTGCAGATGATGACGTCGTACTTGCCGCTCTTGATGGCGCCGACCAGCTTGTCGGTCAGCTCTTCGGAGCTCATCTCCGGCTGCAGGTCATAGGTGGCCACTTTCGGGCTGGCGACGATCTCGCGGTCTTCGCCGGTGAAGCAGGACTCTTCGCCACCGTTGAAGAAGAAGGTGACGTGAGCGTACTTCTCGGTCTCGGAGATGCGCAGCTGGGTCTTGCCCTGCTTGGCCAGCCATTCACCCAGGGTGTTGACCAGGGCAGTGGGCGGGTAGGCGCAGGCGGTTTTGATGTCGGCCGCGTACTCGGTCAGCATCACGAAGTTCAGGGCCGGGGTGGCGGCACGGGCGAAGCCGGTGAAGTCGCTGTCGACGAAGGCGCGGGTGATCTCGCGGGCGCGGTCGGCACGGAAGTTCATGAAGATCAGCGCATCGCCATCTTCCATTGGCGCCGCTTCACCGATGCGGGTGGCCTTGACGAACTCGTCGTTCTCGTCGCGAGCATAGGCGGCAGCCAGGGCTTCGCTGGCGCTCTCGGCGGTGAACTCGCCCTTGCCCTGGGTCATCAGGTCATAGGCCTGCTGCACGCGATCCCAGCGGTTGTCACGGTCCATGGCGAAGTAGCGGCCGATCATGGAGGCGAAACGACCCTTGCCCAGGCGGGCGAACAGGGCGTCGAACAGCTCGATGGAGGACTGGGCGGAGCGCGGCGGCACGTCGCGGCCATCCAGGAAGGCGTGGAAGTAGATCTTCTCGGCGCCACGCTTGGCGGCCATCTCGATCATGCCCATGATGTGCTCTTCGTGGCTGTGTACGCCACCCGGGGACATCAGGCCCATGATGTGCACGGCCTTGCCCTTGCTCACGGCGGCGTCAACAGCCTTGCCCAGCTCGACGTTCTGGAAGAAGTCGCCGTCCTGGATGTCTTTGGAGATGCGGGTCAGCTCCTGATAGACGATGCGACCGGCGCCTATGTTGACGTGGCCCACTTCGGAGTTGCCCATCTGGCCGTCCGGCAGACCCACGTCCAGGCCGGAGCCGGAGATCAGGGTGCTGGTGTAGTCACGGGCGAGACGGTCCAGGTTCGGGGTCTTGGCGGCGGCAACGGCGTTGTGCTCTTGCTTGGTGCTGTAGCCCCAACCGTCCATGATGACCAGAACCAAAGGTTTCTTAGCTGTTGACATAAGACTATGTCCTCTCGGATAGGAATGAATTGCGGGAAGTGAAACTAGCGTAATATTACTACATCTGCCGAAATAGTCACCTGATAGCCAAGTCCTTCTCTAGCCTCGCTTTTTAACTGTTATCCCACTGTTTTCGGCATGTTGCCGGCTTGTCTTTGTGCACGTTCCTCCCCCTGGCACCTCTCTTCCGAGGCGGGTGGCGGCCCCCTCCCCAAGGCGGTCTGGGGGCGGGCAATCCCTGATGGGAGCTTGCTCTCGCTTTGCCGCCAAGATGGCTGATCTTATCAAGGGCCCCATGTATACTCGGGCCCTTGTCTTGGTCCCTGGATAGTAGAAGATGCAAGAGTATTTGGATTTTGCGGCCCGCAACCCGCTGCTGACCGCAGCCTGGTTGGGCCTGGCAGGCACCCTGGTGTATACCACTGTGCGTGCTCGTTTTTCTCCGGTGAAGGCGGTGAACAATCACGGCGCCACCCTGCTGATCAACCGTGAAAATGCCACTGTGGTGGACATTCGCAGTCAGGATGAGTTTGCCAAGGGTCATCTGGCCGGCGCCCATCACCTGCCCCTCACCCAGATCCAGGCGAACAATCTGGGGCCGGTTGAAAAGCATAAAGATGCCCCCATCATAGTGGTGTGCGAGTCGGGGATGACCGCTGGTGGCGCGGGTCGCCAACTGAGCAAAGCCGGTTTCAAGCAGGTATATGTGCTCAGCGGTGGCATGGCCCAATGGCGTGCAGATAATCTGCCGGTGACCAAAAAACGCTGATTTAAGGGCCTGCGCCCACTCATTATCTTAAAAAGGAATCAAACGAAATGGCTGACGAAATCAACAACCAGGAAGTGCAACCGGAATTCCACATCCAGCGTGTCTACACCAAGGATGTCTCCTTCGAAGCCCCCAATACTCCGCACATCTTCCAGAAAGAGTGGCAGCCGGACGTCAAGCTGGACATGGACACCAAGACCAATGTCTTGGCTGACGGCGTGTACGAGGTCGTGCTGACCCTGACCGTGACCTGCAAGCTGGAAACCGAGACCGCCTTCCTGTGTGAAGTACAGCAGGCCGGTATCTTCACCATCGGCAACCTGCCGGAGCCGCAGCTGGCACACTGCCTGGCCGCCTTCTGCCCGAACATCCTGTTCCCCTATGCCCGCGAAGCCGTGGCCAACCTGGTGAGCAAGGGTTCCTTCCCGCAGCTGAACCTGGCACCGGTCAACTTCGACGCCCTGTTTGCCCAGCACATGGCACAGGTTCAGGCCCAGCAGGCGACTGCGGAAGCCTGATAATGGCCGACCAGATCGCAATCTCGGTCTTGGGGGCGGGGTCTTATGGCTCCGCCCTTGCCATTTCTCTGGCGCGCAACGGCCATCCGACCCTGCTGTGGGGTCATGATCCCGCCCATGTCGCCGAGCTGGAACAGGATCGCTGCAACAAGGCATTTCTGCCTGATGCCCCTTTCCCCGCCGATCTGCAGCTGACTGCGGATCTGCAAGCTGCGGTGCAGGCTGCTCCCGTGTTGCTGCTGGTGGTGCCGAGCCATGTGTTCGGTCAGGTGCTGGCCCGGGTTAAACCCTTCCTGCGCCCCGATACCCGTATCGCCTGGGCCACCAAGGGGCTGGAGCCGGACAGCGGCCGCCTGCTGCAGGACGTGGCCCGTGACGTGCTGGGGGAGACTATCCCGCTGGCGGTGATCTCGGGTCCGACCTTCGCCCGCGAGCTGGCCGCCGGCCTGCCGACCGCCATCTCGGTGGCGTCGACCCACGACGACTTCGCCGACGATCTCTCGCAACTGCTGCACTGCGGCCGCTCGTTCCGGGTCTATACCAATCCGGATTTCATCGGTCTGCAGCTGGGCGGGGCGGTCAAGAACGTCATCGCCATCGGCGCCGGTCTCTCCGACGGGCTGGGTTTTGGTGCCAACGCCAGAACCGCGCTCATCACCCGGGGTCTGGTGGAGATGCAGCGCCTCGGTGCCGCGCTGGGGGCGGATGCCAAGACCTTCATGGGGATGGCGGGGCTCGGGGATCTGGTGCTCACCTGCACCGACAACCAGTCGCGCAACCGTCGCTTCGGTCTGGCCCTCGGGGCCGGCAAGTCGGTGGACACCGCCATGACCGAGATAGGTCAGGTGGTGGAAGGCTATCGCAACACCAAGGAGGTGCATCTGCTGGCGGCCCGTTGCGGCGTCGAGATGCCCATCTGCGAGCAGATCTTCAAGGTACTGTACGAAGGCAAGAACCCGAAAGAGGCGGCCATCGCCTTGCTGTCGCGAGACAAGAAGGACGAGTGATCTGCCCGCCGCAGAATGCAAAAGGCCCCGCCAGCTGGCGGGGCCTTTTCTTTGCCGCAGGGCAGCAAATCAATAGTAGGAGTGATCGCCACGCTGGTGCTCGGTTGCATCCTTCACGCCGTTGAGCTCACCCGGGAATTTCTCCAGCAGCTGCTTCTCGATCCCCTCTTTCAGGGTGTAATCCACCTGAGAACAGCCGTTGCAACCACCACCAAACTGCAAAATCGCCAGCTTGTCGTCGGTAATGTCAATCAAGGTCACCTTGCCACCGTGACCGGCCAGCATGGGGTTCACTTCAGACATCAGTACGTACTCGATGCGGTCGGCCAGGGGCGCATCGTCGGCCACCTTGCGCATCTTGGCGTTGGGCGCCTTGAGGGTGAGCTGGGAGCCCATCTGATCGGTGACGAAGTCGATGGTGGCATCGACCAGGTAAGGAGCGCTCAGGGGATCGACCAGGCAGTCGAAGCCGCTGAAGGGCAGGTGTTGATCTTCCGGATCGACCGCGTCGGGTGGGCAATAGGATACGCCGCACTCGGCATTCTGGGTTCCCGGATTGACCACAAACACCCGGATGTTGGTGCCATCAGGCTGCTTTTCCAGCAACTTGCGGAAGTGGGCCTGGGCGGTGTCGGAAATGCTGATCATCACTATCCTCATAAACCTGAGTGTACGACTAGGGTATTCATGATAACTCGCTTGGCGGGGCTTGGGTAGCGTGTCGATGGCTACCCGGTGTGACCCTGAGCGCAACAAGCGCATGACAAGGCGCCAGACCGCTTTTTCTTCCTCTCCATGCCGTCCCGGCTATTTGATGTGCCTCTGTGTGCGGCAAAGCGCCCACACTTCCACCGTCTCAACGCCACTTTTATGGAGTAAACGGCTGAGCTGACCTGCGGTGGCTCCCGTGGTGACCACGTCGTCGAGCAGGGCCACGTGACGGTAATGGTGGGGCGCTATCTGGAAGGCGCCGCGCAGGTTCCGCCGCCGCTGGCCGGCACTGAGCCGGGTTTGCTGCGCAGTGGCCCTGATCCTGCGCAGCAGCCGGGTGTCGCAGGGGATGCCTGTGAGCTCGCCGAGGGCGGTTCCTATCTCCTCTGCCTGATTGAAGCCGCGCCACCACTGGCGCCACCAGTGCAGGGGGACGGGGATGATGGCCTCGGGAGGATCGTCTCCCTCCAGATGGTCGGCCAGCAGGCGAGCGAGCAGCGGCGCCAGCAGGATCTGGCCGGAGTATTTCAGCCGGGGTATGAGCAGGGAGTAGGGGAGCTGATAGTCGCCTATCACCTGCAGCCGCTCCCAGGGCGGCGGCCTGCGCTGGCAGCGTCCGCACAGCGGCTCGTTTCCTTCGTGGTGCTCTGGCAAGGGGGTCGCGCACAGCCTGCATTTGCGGCAAGGCTGGTGCAGGGAGTGCTGACACCAGCTGCACAACAGAGGCTGGTCATCACAGGGCTGGCGACAGAGCAGGCAGAGGCCGAGCCAGTCGGACCGGCTGCCGAGGATCGGACTTGCTTTGGCGAGCAGCCGCTTTAACATGCAGGCTCCAAGTAGATGAACAGGGATCTTGAGTCTAGATGAGCGTATCGGTTGAGCGGTTTGGCCAGGGTCAGGACCTGGTGTTGTTGCATGGCTGGGGCATGAATGGTGCTGTCTGGCACGGTATTGCCCAGCAGTTGGCGGCCCACTATCGGTTGCACCTGGTGGACCTGCCCGGGTTTGGCAACAGCCCTCTGGCCGAGGGGAGTGAGTACACCCTGCCCTGGCTGGCGGAGCAGGTCGCCACCGTCCTGCCGGAAAAATGCCATCTGCTCGGCTGGTCCCTCGGCGGCCTGGTGGCGAGCCAGCTGGCCCTGACCCGGCCCGAGCGCCTCCACTCCCTCATCACGGTCGCCAGCTCCCCCTGCTTCATGGCCCGGGATGAGTGGCCGGGGATAGCCCCCAAGGTACTGACCGGCTTCAACCAGATGCTGGCGGGGGACTTCATGCAGACCATAGAGCGCTTCCTGGCGATCCAGGCCATGGGCAGCGAGCATGCCAGAAACGACATTCGCCAGTTGCGCCACTGGCTGGCGGAGCGTCCGGCTCCCCGGCTTGCCGCGCTGGATGCAGGTCTCGGCCTGCTGGCCGATGTGGATCTGCGGGATGCGCTGGTCGGCCTGGATCTGCCCTGGCTGCGCATCTATGGCCGGCTGGATTCCCTGGTGCCCAAGGCGGCCATACCGCTGCTGGACGAGCGCTACCCCGCTAGCCGCAGCCTGGTGCTGGAGAAGGCCTCCCACGCCCCCTTTATCTCCCACCCGGCCCAGTTCATCGACATGGTGCGGCAGTTTGTCGGCTGAAAAGTGAGCGGAAGGCTTCAATAATTCCGCAAGCTGGTGAATAATCAGCCAACCATGAAAGGAGTGAGCCGATGCGTATCGATTCTGCCATGACCACGGGCGTACAGGGATTCCAGCGGGCCGAGCAACTGGCCGGTCAGGCATCCGGCCAGCTCGCCCGCCTCAACACCCCGGCGGGTGACCAGGTACAGGTGACGGATGAACTGGTCAATCTCAAGGTGGCCGAGCTGCATGCCGGCGCCTCCGCCAAGGTGATCCAGACCGCCAGCGACATGCTGGGCACCCTGATAGACATCAAGGTGTGAGATGAACGTCAACGTCAGCCTGCCGCCCATCATTCCGAATCAACTGCAGCCGCAGGCTGATATGGGCGGGGATCTTGACCGACATCAGGGTGTGAGATGAATATCAACGTCAGTCTGCCGTCCTTTATCCCCAATCAGCTGCAACCGCAGACTGAATCGGCGCAGACTGACAACCGCCGTGCTGAGCTGGTTCCCCCCAGCCGCCAGAGCGAGGCCTCCAACGCCGAGTCCGGCGTCGCCTCCCAGAAAGACAAGTCCAGAGCCGCCCAGGCCAATTCCAATCCGCCTGCCGCTTCGACCCGGGATAACGCGCAGGCCAGCCCGACGACCCCGTCCCATCGCTTCGTCGAGGCCACGGGGGAGGAGAGCCAGCGCCGGCAGCAGCAGGATCCCGAGCAGCAGGAGCAACAGCGGCAGCAACGCCAGCTGGCCGCGCTGGTTGAGCGGGATCTCGAGGTGCGCAAGCACGAGCAGGCGCACCAGATGGCAGGCGGCGAGCATGCGGGCAGCCCCAGCTACCAGTTTTCCCGGGGGCCGGATGGCAAGCGTTACGCCACCGGGGGCGAGGTGGCCATCGATATCGGTGTCGTTCATGGCGATCCTGCTGCCACCCTCGCCAAGATGCAGCAGGTGCGTGCCGCCGCCCTGGCACCGGCAGAACCCTCGTCGCAGGATCTGAGCGTGGCCCGCGCCGCCACCGTCAAAGAGGCCCAGGCTCGCAAGGAGTTGATGGAGGTCAAGGGCGCGGCAATCGGGCCGCTCGGCGCCTATATGGACAGGCGCAATCAAGTGATAGCCCAGCACTACCAGCAGGCGGTCAGGCCCGCTCCTCGCCAGAGCTTCAGCCAGGATATCTGAGAGGCTGGTTCCGGCGGATTCAAAGGGCGCTGTCCAAATTACGTGTTGGAAGACTACTCTTGAAGTAGGTCATCACCCTGAGGGCCTCCATCATGGATACCCAAGCCTTTCAACATCTACTCTCTCTCTTCCCACA
>NZ_JBGLQX010000022.1:0-77656 GCF_041403065.1 Aeromonas sp. S16(2024)
GGCATGTTAGAACCAGAGGGAGAGTGATGAAAGGTTCAGATCACGCAATGGGAGATAAGTTCAAAAAAATCCCCAAGCGATGCTTGGGGATTTTTGTATAAGAGACAGCCCAGTGGGTGCCCTTCTTGTTTCTTGTCGTCTCACACAACAGTCAGCGTCACTGCTTGCAGCTCAGGATATAGAAGGAAATGCCGCCAAACAGCAGGCTGGGGGCTATGGCCGCCAGCATAGGGTTGGCACCGCCGCACTTCACCCTCGCTACTGCTTGCGGCTCAGGATGTAGAAGGAGATGCCGCCAAACAGCAGGCTGGGAGCGATGGCCGCGAGGATGGGCGGTACCGCATACACCAGGCTGACGGGGCCGAATACCCTATCGCTCACATAGACGGCGAAGCCGGTCATGATCCCCATCAGCATCCGGGCCCCCATGCTCACCGAGCGCAGCGGGCCGAAGATGAAGGAAGAGGCGAGCAAGATCATGGCCACCACAGAGAGCGGCGACAGCAGCTTGCGCCACATCTCCAGCTTGTAGCGCCCGGCGTCCTGCTTGTTGGCATCCAGATAGCCGATGTAGTCCCGCAGTCCCGAGATAGGCAGGTTCTCGGGATCTATGCTCACCACCCCCAGCTGCTTGGGGGTCAGCTCGGACTGCCACGCCATCTCGGCATGTTTCTCGTCCAGGATCTGCTTGGGATCGTCGAAGCGGGTGATGTGCACCTGCTTGAGCAGCCAGTGATGTTGCTCGAACACCCCTTCCTGCGCCTGGACCACGTCGATCAGGTTGCGGGACGGAGTGAAGCGATACAGGGTGATGCCGGTCAGGGCTCCGTCGTTGCGCACCCCGTTGATGTTGACGAAGTTGTTGCCATCCCTCGCCCAGACACCGTAGGCCGAGACGGTGAGTCGTCCTTCCGACATGGCCCCCGCCTTGATGTCATCCGCCATCCGCTTGGCGGCCGGGGCCACGTATTCGCCCATCAGACCGACCAACAGCATCAGGGGGATAGCCGTCTTGAGCGCCGCCATCACGATGCTGATCTTGGAGCGGCCCGCTGCCTGCATCACCACCAGCTCCGAGCTGGTCGCCAGCTGACCGAGACCGATGAGGCCACCCAGCAAGGCCGCCAACGGGAAGAAGAGCACCGCCTCCTTGGGCATGGAGAGCAGCACGAAGTAGAGGGCATTGAGCATGTCGTAGTTGCCCTCCCCCACGGCTTTCAACTGCTCCACATACTTGATGAGCGCTGCCAGCCCGACCAGGGTCAGTTCGCACAGCAGGATCGACATGAAGATGACCCGGCCGATATATCTATCGAGAATGCCAAACATCAGCCGAGACCCCTATCTTGTAGCTTCATGCTGATTTCTCCTGCAATGCGGTGCACCAGATCGGCATCAAAATGACCCGACCGTCATGTCTATCGAGAATGCCGAACATCAGCAGAAACTCCTATGTTGCAGCATCATGCTGACTTGCCTTTGAAAAAGTGGCCCTTGACCCCATTCCACCAACTGGTGCCCTGCAGGTTGAGCGGCACCCCGATCAGCAGCAGATAAATCAGCGGCACCAGGAACATGCCGGGCCAGTGGGGCAGACGCCCGCTGTCGATGGCCGAGCGAGCGGCGCTGAGCAGCAGGAAATAGGAGAGATAGAGCAGTATGGCCGGCAGCAGCTTGGCGTAACGCCCCTGGCGGGGGTTGACCCGGGCCAGCGGCACCACCAGGAAGGTGAGCACCAGGATGGAGAAGGGCAGCGACAGGCGCCACTGCAACTCGGCCATCATCTGGTTGTCCTGGGTGCCGAGCAACTCCAGGGTCGGCTTGGCCGCCGCCTTGCGATTGGATCGCTCCATCTCCTGCTGACGGATCACCAGGCTGTATTCGCTGAAATCAGAGACCTGGAACTGCTTGCCGGTGAACTGACCCTCGTAGCGGGAGCCATCCTTCAGGGTCAGCCACTGCAAGCCATTGCTGTCGGCCGTCACCTGCCCCTCGTTGGCCACCACCACGGAAGGGGGCGAGCCCCCTTCGGCCCGCTGCAGCACGAAGATCTTCTGCAACTCGGAACCCTTGTCGTTCAGATCCTGGATGTAGGCCACCAGGCGCCCCTTGTCGAGCTCCATGAAACGGCCGGCCTGCAGGAAGGAGATACCCGGATCGGCCTTGAACTCGTCGATCACCTGGTACTCGCGCTCCTTGGCCTGGGGGGCTATCCAGCCGGTGTTGAAGGCCGCCACGGCGGCCGTCAGCAGGGCCAGCAGCAGGGCGCTGCCCATCACGAAACGGTGGCTGAAGCCCACCGCATGCATCACCGTCATCTCGCTTTCCGCATACAAACGACCGTGAGCAAACAGAATGGCTAAAAACAGACTGATAGGCAGCATCAACAGGGCCATATTCGGCAGGTTGAGCAGCAGCAGGGTGGAAACCAGGCGCGTCGGCACCTCGCCATCGGCGGCGTCGCCGATGATCTGGATAAATTGCTGGCTGACGAAGATAAGCAGCAGTACGAACAGCACCGCCATCTGGGTTTTCAGGGTCTCCCTGAACAAATATCGGAAAACGATCACAGTCATTCCCAAGTAAACTTGTGTTTTTAGTCGAATGCCTGAAAAATAGGGCCCTATATTGGATTTTTACCAGTTTGAACTGCGGAGCCTGTGGCTGTTCGCTCCGCCTCTGATACCCCAACAAGCACCGCATTATTCAATAAATGGTGCCTTTTGTCTTTAGGATGTAGGAGATTCCATGGAGTTCAGTGTAAAGAGTGGCAGTCCTGAGAAGCAACGCAGCGCCTGCGTCGTGGTCGGCGTTTTTGAGCCTCGCCGCCTCTCTCCGGTTGCCGAACAGCTGGACAAGATCAGCGACGGCTACCTCAGCTCGCTGCTGCGCCGCGGCGATCTGGAAGGTAAACCAGGCCAGATGCTGTTGCTGCATCAAGTACCAGGCGTGCTCAGCGAGCGCGTACTGCTGGTCGGTTGCGGCAAGGAGCGGGAACTCGACGAACGCCAGTACAAGCAGATCATCAACAAGACCATCACCACCCTGAACGAGACCGGGTCCATGGAAGCCGTCTGCTTCCTGACCGAGCTGCACGTCAAGGGGCGGGATACCTACTGGAAGGTGCGTCAGGCGGTGGAAACCACCAAGGCGGGCCTCTACAGCTTCGATCAGTTCAAGACCAACAAGGCCGAGCCGCGCCGTCCGTTGCGCAAGCTGGTATTCAACGTGCCGACCCGTCGGGAACTGACCATAGGCGAGCGCGCCATCACTCACGGCCTGGCCGTGGCCAAAGGGGTGCGCATCTGCCGCGACGTGGCGAACATGCCGCCCAACGTCTGCAATCCGGCCTACCTCGCCTCCCAGGCCCGCCGTCTGGCGGATGCCTATGACAACATCACCACCAAGGTGATCGGCGAGCAGGAGATGGCCGAACTCGGCATGAACTCCTATCTGGCGGTGGCCCGTGGCTCCGAGAACGAAGCCATGATGGCCATCATCGAATACAAGGGCAACGCCGACGCCAAGCCCATCGTGCTGGTGGGCAAGGGACTGACCTTCGATTCGGGCGGCATCTCCATCAAGCCGGCGGACGGCATGGACGAGATGAAGTACGACATGGGCGGCGCCGCCTCCGTGCTCGGCACCATGCACGCCCTGGCCCAGTTGCAGCTGCCCATCAACGTCATCGGCGTGCTGGCAGGCTGCGAGAACATGCCGGGCGGCAACGCCTATCGCCCCGGTGACATCCTCACCACCATGTCCGGCCAGACCGTCGAGGTGCTCAACACCGACGCCGAGGGTCGCCTGGTGCTGTGCGATGCCCTCACCTATGTGGACCGCTACGATCCCGAAACCGTGATCGACGTGGCGACCCTGACCGGCGCCTGCATCATCGCCCTGGGTCACCACACCTCGGGCCTGCTGGCGAACCACAACCCCCTGGCCCACGAGCTGCTGAACGCCTCCGAGCAGGCCGGCGATCGCGCCTGGCGTCTGCCCCTGTTCGACGAGTATCAGGAGCAGTTGGAGAGTCCGTTCGCGGACATGGCCAACATCGGCGGCCGTCCGGCCGGCACCATCACGGCTGCCGCCTTCCTGTCGCGCTTCACCAAGAAGTACAACTGGGCCCACCTGGACATCGCAGGGACCGCCTGGAAGAGCGGCAAGGACAAGGGCTCCACCGGTCGCCCCGTGCCGCTGCTCACCCAGTTCCTGCTCAATCGGGCCGGCGTGGCGGACGTCGAAGAGAAGGAGTAACCCCTCTCTTCGGATGCCCGCATCAGGGGAGTGGTACCACAAGGAAGAGGCTCGCCTCTTCCTTGTTTCATTGAGAGAATCCGGGAAGACCGTGCCTGGCACGGCGCCCCGCAGACGGCCAATCGCTGTCCGTCACAGCCAAACGGGACCAACCTGATGAGCCAAGTGACCTTTTACCTGATGAGTGAGCCGGACGACGCTCAGGCGTCTGCGGTCGAACGCCTCGCCTGCCAGCTGGCAGCCGATGGCTGGAGTGCCGGCCACCTCTATCTGTTTTGCAACGACGAGGCCCAGGCCCTGCGCCTGGACGAACTGCTGTGGCAACTGCCACCGGACCGTTTCGTGCCGCACCAGTTGCAGGGGGAGAGCGGCCAGGCCCCGGTGGAGATAGGCCATCAGCCACCGAAGCGGCGCTATGCCCGCCTCATCAACCTGGCCGAGCAGACACCTTTGTTTGCAGGACACTTCGCTCAAGTGGTAGATTTTGTCCCCACTGACGAAACGCAAAAGCAGCAAGCCCGCGAGCGCTATAAGCACTATCGCCAGGCGGGCCACACCCTCGAGATGAGGGATCAGCCCGTCCTTGCCGCACCGGATCCGGCGCAGCCCTGACTGCGCCACCTTCGATCCACGACGACCCAACACCAGACTCCATCCATCCATCCAGAATACGGCGAGACCATGGAAAAGACTTTTAATCACAACGCCATCGAACAGGCGCTCTATCAGCACTGGGAAGCCCAGGGTTACTTCAAGCCCCACGGCGACACCAGCAAAGACTCCTTCTGCATCATGATCCCGCCGCCGAACGTCACCGGCAGCCTGCACATGGGTCACGCCTTCCAGCAGACTCTGATGGACACCCTGATCCGCTACAACCGCATGCAGGGCAAGAACACCCTGTGGCAGGCGGGTACCGACCACGCCGGTATCGCCACCCAGATGGTGGTTGAGCGCAAGATCGCCGCCGAAGAGGGCAAGACCCGTCACGACTACGGCCGTGATGCCTTCATCGACAAGATCTGGCAGTGGAAGGAAGAGTCCGGTGGCACCATCACCCGCCAGATGCGCCGTCTGGGCGACTCCGTGGATTGGGAGCGCGAGCGCTTCACCATGGATGAAGGCCTCTCCGCCGCCGTCCAGGAAGTGTTCGTCCGTCTCTACGAAGATGGTCTGATGTACCGCGGCAAGCGTCTGGTGAACTGGGATCCGAAACTCAACACCGCCATCTCCGATCTGGAAGTGGAAAACCGCGAGATCAAGGGCCACATGTGGCACCTGCGCTATCCGCTGGCCAACGGCGCCAAGACCGCCGAGGGTCAGGATCACCTGATCGTCGCCACCACCCGTCCGGAGACCATGCTGGGCGATACCGCCGTGGCCGTGAACCCGGAAGACCCGCGCTACAAGGCGCTGATCGGCCAGCACATACTGCTGCCGCTGGTGAACCGTCTGATCCCCATCGTCGCCGACGAACACGCCGACATGGAGAAGGGCACCGGCTGCGTGAAGATCACCCCGGCTCACGACTTCAACGACAACGAAGTGGGTAAGCGCCACAACCTGCCGATGATCAACATCTTCACCCTGGACGCCCACGTGCGCGCCGAGGCCGAAGTGGTCGACACCAACGGCAACGCCTGCACCGCCTACGATGCAGCCCTGCCGGCCGAGTTTGCTGGCATGGAGCGCTTCGCCGCCCGCAAGGCCATCGTCGCCAAGCTGGACGAGCTGGGCCTGCTGGCCGAGATCAAGGATCACGTGCTGCAACAGCCCTACGGCGATCGCGGTGGCGTGCCCATCGAGCCCATGCTGACCGACCAGTGGTACGTGCGCGTGGCACCCATGGCCAAGACCGCCATCGAAGCGGTGGAAGATGGCCGCATCCAGTTCGTGCCGAAGCAGTACGAGAACATGTACTTCTCCTGGATGCGCGACATTCAGGACTGGTGCGTCTCCCGTCAGCTGTGGTGGGGTCACCGCATCCCGGCCTGGTATGACGATGCCGGCAATGTCTACGTGGGTCGTGACGAGGCAGAAGTGCGTGCCAAGCACAGCATCCCGTCCGTGACCACACTGCGTCAGGACGAAGACGTGCTCGACACCTGGTTCAGCTCCGCCCTGTGGACCTTCTCCACCCTGGGCTGGCCGAACAACACAGAGGCGCTCAAGACCTTCCACCCGACCGACGTGCTGATGAGCGGCTTCGACATCATCTTCTTCTGGATTGCCCGGATGATCATGATGACCATGCACTTCATCAAGGACGAGAACGGCCAGCCGCAAGTCCCGTTCAAGACCGTCTACATCACGGGCCTTATCCGTGACGAAGAAGGGCAGAAGATGTCCAAGTCCAAGGGCAACGTGCTGGATCCCCTCGACATGATCGACGGCATCTCCCTGGAAGATCTGCTGGAGAAGCGCACCGGCAACATGATGCAGCCGCAGATGGCCGAGAAGATCGGCAAGCGTACCGCCAAGCAGTTCCCGGAAGGGATCGAGGCACACGGTACCGACGCCCTGCGCTTCACCCTGGCGGCGCTGGCCTCTACCGGTCGTGACATCAACTGGGACATGAAGCGCCTGGATGGCTACAACAACTTCTGCAACAAGCTGTGGAACGCCTCCCGCTATGTGCTGATGAACACCGAGGATCAGGATTGCGGTCTGCACGGCGGCGAGATGCAGTTCAGTCTGGCGGATCGCTGGATCCAGTCCCAGCTGCAGGTGGCCATCCGCGACTTCCGCACCGCCCTCGATACCTACCGCTTCGATATCGCGGCCGGCGTCTTGTACGAATTTATCTGGAACCAGTTCTGCGACTGGTATCTGGAGCTGACCAAGCCGGTGCTGGGCAAGGGCTCGGAGGCCGAGCAGCGCGCTACCCGTCATACGCTGGTCACCGTGCTGGAGACCCTCCTGCGTCTGGCACACCCGATCATCCCCTTCATCACCGAGACCATCTGGAAGTCGGTGGCCCCGCTGACCGGTGTCAACGCCGACACCATCATGCTGCAGGCCTTCCCGGAGTTCGATGCCGCCAAGGTAGACGAAGCCGCCATGGCGGATCAGGAGTGGGTGAAGGAGTTCATCGTCAGCATCCGCAACATCCGCGCCGAGATGAATGTGGCGCCGAGCGTGGCCCTCAACGTGCTGCTCAAGTGCGATGCCAAGGATAGCCTGCGCGCCGGTGACAACGAGGCCTTCCTCAAGTCCCTGGCCCGTCTGGAGTCCATCCGCGTGCTTGGCGAAGGTGAAGTCGCCCCCCTGTCGGTGAAGAAGCTGATCGGTGCCACCGAGCTGATGATCCCGATGGCGGGCCTCATCGACAAGGAGGCCGAACTGGCCCGTCTGGCCAAAGAGGTCGCCAGGCTGGTCGGCGAGTGCGGTCGCATCGAAGGCAAGCTCGGCAACGAGGCCTTCGTCGCCAAGGCGCCGGAAGCCGTCATCGCCAAGGAGCGCGAGAAGCTGGAAGATTACCGTCTCCAGCTGACCAAGCTGGAAGCCCAGCAGGCCGAGATCGCCGCCCTCTAAGTGCCCCTCCGAGCGCAAAAAGCCCCCGTCTATCGGGGGCTTTTCATTTTCCGCCCCCGGATGGCAAGCCCGCTGGTATCGTGCTGCTGCCAGCATGACGACGCCGCCGTGAGGGACACATGCCCCCTTTCAGCGGGAGAAATTGAAAAATTCACGGGCCAAATCACCTCCTTTCACAAGCGCTGCGCCCGCAAATTCATTACACTGCCAGCGATCTTTTCTACCGGGAGTGCTGCTGCAGTATGGAAATATTGATCCTGCTTGGATTGATTTTGCTCAATGGCGTCTTCGCCATGTCGGAAATCGCCATCGTCACCGCACGCAAGGCCCGTCTCAGCAAGATGGCCAGCGAGGGAAGCCGCTCTGCCGCCATCGCCCTCAAGCTGGGGGAGAATCCGACCCATTTCCTCTCCGCCGTCCAGATCGGCATCACCAGCATAGGCCTGCTCAACGGCATCTATGGCGAGTCCCTGCTTGCCCAGCCCTTCGCGCAGTGGTTGCAGGAGTGGGGCCTCTCCCCCAAGAGCAGCAGTCTGCTCGCTACCGTGGTCGTCGTCGTGCTGGTGACCTATCTCTCCATCGTGGTGGGGGAACTGGTGCCCAAGCGCCTGGGTCAGCTCAGTGCCGAGCGCATTGCCTGCCTGGTGGCCCGCCCCATGCTCTGGCTGGCAACCCTGACCCGTCCCTTCGTCTGGCTGCTGTCCGCCTCCACCAATGCCAGCCTGCGCCTGCTGCGGGTCGATCAGAACAACAGCAACAACGTCACCCAGGAGGAGATCCACGCCATGCTGGTAGAGGGCTCCGAAGCCGGCGTGATCGAGGACCACGAACACACCATGTTGCGGAACGTGTTCCGCCTCGACGAACGCAGCCTCTCCTCCCTGATGGTGCCCCGCAGCGACATCCGCTATCTGGATCTCTCCCTGCCGCTGGAGACCAACCTGCAGCGCCTGGTGGAGTATCGCCACAGCTTCTTCCCGGTCTGTGACGGCAGCCTCTCTGATCTGGTGGGCATCCTCAACGTCAGCAAGGTGCTGCACGCCTACATCAAGGGGGAGCCCATCGATCTGGCGGCCCTGACCCAGGACGGCAGCCTGTTGCCGGAGACCCTCAACGGCCTGGAGCTGCTCAACCACTTCCGCGCCCACGCCGAGCACATGGTGCTGGTGGTGGATGAATACGGCGAGCTGCAGGGGCTGGTCACCCAGCAGGATCTGCTGGAGACCCTGGCGGGCGACTTCCAGCAGGAAGACGGAGAGGACAACTGGGCCTTCCAGCGTGCCGATGGCAGCTGGCTGCTCGACGGCCTGATCCCGCTGCCGGAATTGAAGGACTGTCTGGAACTGGTTCGCCTGCCGGAAGAAGAAAAACATCACTATCACACCCTCGGAGGGCTTATCATGCTGCTCCTTGGCCGCCTTCCCCAGACCGGAGACCTGGTCACCCTGGAACAGTGGCAACTGGAAATCGTGGATATGGACGGCCTGCGCATCGACAAGGTGCTTGCCATGCCCCTGACCGACCAACCCAGCTAACCTGCGGAGTTTGCATGTATGGAGCAGTTTTACCACCTGGCTCACGCCTTCATTAATCAGGATCTGGCGACCCTGTCCGACCCCAACATGGTCTTCATGGTCTATATCGTCCTGCTGACCTTCCTGGTGCTGGAAAATGGCTTCATCCCGACCGCTTTCCTGCCCGGTGACACCCTGCTGATCCTGACCGGCGTGCTCATCTATCAGGGGGTACTGCCGCTCGCTGTCATCCCGCTGCTGATCCTGGCCACCTTCGTCGGCACCTGGCTCGGCTACATGCAGGGGCGCTTCCTCGGCCACACCCAGATGTACCACAGGCTGATGTCCCACCTGGATGAGAAGCACAAGGAGAAGGTGCACTACCTGCTCAACAAGTACGGCATCATCACGCTCATCACCGCCCGCTACATCGCCTTCGTGCGCACCGCCTACCCCTACATAGTCGGTGCCAACGAGATACCCCAGGGCCGCTTCCTGGTGGTGAACCTCATCAGCTCCATCATGTGGATCTGCCCCCTGGTCGGGCTGGGTTACTACCTGAGCCACACCAAGCTGGCCGCGCAGTACGAGTCCCAGTTCCTCAGCATCATCCTCTGCCTGCCGCTGGTACTGCTGGTCGGCGGCTTGATAGCGCTGATCTGGCGCTGGCTGAGCAAACGCAAGGTCCACGTCTCCAGGGATTGAGACAAATCACAAGGGTCGCCGGCAGGCGGCCCTTTTTTATGGAAATAGTGACGAATTCCGCCCTCCCGCTCTTGTAAAGCGAGGGCAAAAATGAGTGAATCTAGCCCCTTTTTTCGCTGTGGATGGAGTCGGTTGTATGGGGTGTCGGATTCGCGCAATCGCGCTGGTATGTGGATTGATGGGACTGCTCGGCGCTCAGGCAGCCCTGGCGGCGCCCAACCCGGCCAAACTGCAGATCAAGTCGGGCAGTGCCCTGGTCATGGACATCAACACGGGCAAGACCCTCTATCAGAAGAACCCAGCCCAGGTCCGCCCCATCGCCTCCCTCACCAAGCTGATGACGGCACTGGTGGTGCTCGATTCCCGCCAGAACCTCAATCAGACCCTGACCATAGATCAGAACGACAGGGACAACATCAAGCACACCTACTCCCGGGTCCGTTTCGGCACCAAGGTGAGCCGTCGCGATGCCCTGCATCTGGCGCTGATGTCCTCCGAGAATCGCATGGCCTCTGCCCTCGCCCGCCACTATCCGGGTGGCCGCTCGGCCTTCATTCGTGCCATGAACAACAAGGCCAGGCAACTCGGCATGCGAAACAGCCGATTCTACGACTCCACCGGCCTGTCGACCCGCAACGTCTCCACCGCCCGGGATCTGGCAAAGCTCATTGCCGCCGCCTATCGCCAGCCGCTGATCCGCCAGTTCAGCCAGGACACCAGCAAGGAGATGCGCTTCAGCACGCCGGCCTACAGCCTGATGTTCAACAACACCAACCCCCTGGTGAAGAACCCGGACTGGGACGTGCGCCTCTCCAAGACCGGCTACACCGACGAGGCGGGCCGCTGCCTGTTGATGCGCGCCAAGCCGGACCGCCAGGAGCTCGCCATAGTGCTGCTCAACTCGGTGGGCAAACGTACCCCGATCGGCGATGCCAACCGCATTCGCAAATGGCTGAAAAGCTGACTCTCTCCACGAAGACAAAAAAGGATGCCTCGGCATCCTTTTTTGTTGCCCGCCAAAGGCTTCTGCCGGCCACCAGGGCGTTTAACGTCCAGAGCCCGGGTCCATGCCGCCCTCGTGATGTCAGCGGGCACAGAGCTCACCTGCAGCAGCGCCTGTGTGTCGCTGAAGGTGACATAGGGTGGGGATGGCAAGACGCCGAGTAGCAGGGCCCGATAGGGAGCAGGGGGAAGATAGGACGACGACGGAGAGTGGTGTGGCGGGAACGGCAAGCATCGTTCAATGCGGCGGCACATCAACCGCCATCAGGGCAGCAGAGCCCCACAGCCGGGGGAATAGCGTCCATAAAAAAACAGCCCCGACTGACGTCGAGGCTGTCTGTATGGTGCGCCCGAGAGGATTCGAACCTCTGACCACCTGGTTCGTAGCCAGGTACTCTATCCAGCTGAGCTACGGGCGCTCATCAACTTTTGGTACTGCTAAAATGGTGCGCCCGAGAGGATTCGAACCTCTGACCACCTGGTTCGTAGCCAGGTACTCTATCCAGCTGAGCTACGGGCGCTCACAAACTTTTGGTACTGCTAAAATGGTGCGCCCGAGAGGATTCGAACCTCTGACCACCTGGTTCGTAGCCAGGTACTCTATCCAGCTGAGCTACGGGCGCTCATAAATCATTGATTTCACTTTAAATGGTGCGCCCGAGAGGATTCGAACCTCTGACCACCTGGTTCGTAGCCAGGTACTCTATCCAGCTGAGCTACGGGCGCCCTGATTTAAAGCGATAAAAAAAGCTTACTCAACAGTAAGCCTTTTCTAGCGTACCGACCTGCTGACGGTCGATACATGACTCATCGTGAGTCGAATATGGTGCGCCCGAGAGGATTCGAACCTCTGACCACCTGGTTCGTAGCCAGGTACTCTATCCAGCTGAGCTACGGGCGCAAAATGGCGGAGAAGGGGGGATTCGAACCCCCGATGCGGGTATAAGCCGCATACTCCCTTAGCAGGGGAGCGCCTTCAGCCTCTCGGCCACCTCTCCGTTTGCGGGGCTGATAATACTTCACAGGGATTTTTAGTCAAACACTTTTTTGGAGAAAACAGCGTGTTCGCTCAGCATTTGGTCAAAGCGTGGAATATTCAAGCAATATCGACACTTACCCCCTGGTTCCGCGCCTCGCAAGCCGATTTGCAGGGCCCGGAAAAACAAAAGGCGACACCTGAGATGTCGCCTTGAGGCTGCCAATGGAATGGCTTAGAAATTCGGTTGGCCCGGTACTTTCTCGGCCTGTATCCGCATGTAGATCTCTTCGCGGTGCACGGAGACCTCTTTGGGTGCGTTCACACCGATACGAACCTGGTTACCCTTAACGCCCAGTACGGTGACTGTCACTTCGTCACCGATCATCAGGGTTTCCCCTACACGACGAGTCAAAATAAGCATTCGCTTGCTCCTGTATCCTGTTTTGTATTTATATCGATATGCGCCATTATCTTACAAAGATACCGATATGGTAAATGGTTGAAACTAAATCAATCAGGGATTGTTCCCCAAGGGCTGCTCATGAGGCTCATTATCCAGCCCGAACGCTGAGTGCAACGAACGCACGGCCAGCTCCAGGTACTTCTCGTCAATCACCACGGATATCTTGATTTCAGAGGTGGAGATCAACTGCATGTTGATCCCCTCCTCGCCCAATACCTTGAACATGGTGCGCGCGACCCCGGGATGATTCCACATGCCGACCCCGACGATGGAGACCTTGGCGATCTCCCCGTTGCCCTGCACGCAGGCGGCCCCCAGCTCGGTGGCGGTCTCCTCCAGCAGGGCGCGAGCCCGGCGATAGTCATCGCGATTCACCGTGAAGGTAAAGTCGGCGGTGCCATCCCCCATGGTGTTCTGCACTATCATGTCGACATCTATGTTGGCATCGCTGATCGGATTCAGGATCTGCGCCGCAACTGTGGGCCTGTCCGGCACACCCAGAATGGTCAGGCTGGCCTCGTTGCGATTGAACGCAATGCCGGATACCAGGGGTGCTTCCATCCTCTCACCTCCATATGTGATTAAGGTTCCCTCTCCGTCGACGAAACTCGACAGCACCCGCAGCGGTACGCGGTACTTGCCCGCGAATTCCACCGAACGGATCTGCAGCACCTTGGCCCCCAGACTCGCCATCTCCAGCATCTCCTCGAAGGTGATGGTGGAGAGGCGGCGTGCCTTGGGCTCGATGCGCGGATCCGTGGTATAGACCCCATCCACATCGGTAAAGATCTGGCATTCATCGGCCTTGATGGCCGCCGCCACGGCAACCGCCGTGGTGTCCGAACCACCTCGCCCCAGGGTGGTGATGGCGTTGTGCTCATCACGGCCCTGGAAGCCGGCGATCACCACTACCTTGCCCGCCCCCAGCTCGGCCTGAACCTGCTCGGTGTCGATCCGGGTGATGCGCGCCTTGCCATGGGCGGAATCGGTGTGGATGCGAACCTGATCACCGGTCATTGAGACCGCAGGACAACCCCGTTTGTTCAACGCGATGGCCAGCAGCGCTATGGTGACCTGTTCACCGGTCGAGACCAGCACATCCATCTCGCGCCGGTTGGCATCCGGATCCAGCTGCTGGGCCATGCCCAGCAACCGGTTTGTTTCGCCTGACATGGCGGACACGACCACCACCACATCGTGTCCCTGGGCGCGGCTCAGCTGAACGCGATCAGCCACCGCCTCGATCCGCTCCAGTGTGCCGACCGAGGTGCCGCCGTACTTCTGTACATAGAGTGCCACAGATCACCTCGCCCGTTTACAGGCGCTCTTCCAGCCAGGAGTGAACGGATTGCAGTGCCGCAGGCACAGCTTCTGGCTGAGTGCCACCCGCCTGAGCCATGTCAGGACGACCACCACCCTTGCCACCCACTTGCTGGGCCACCAGATTGACCAGCTCACCGGCCTTGACCTTGCCGGTCAAATCGCTGGTCACACCGGCGATCAGGTTGACCTTGTCATCGCTGCTGGTTGCCAGCAGCACGACACCGGACTTCATCCGGTTTTTCAGTTCATCCAGCATGCCACGCAGTGACTTGGGATCGGCCCCTTCCAGCGCCGCTATCAACACCTTCTGGCCATTGATCTCGATCACCTGGCTCAACAGGTCGCTACCAGCCTGGGCGGCCAGCTTGGCCTTGAGCTGCTCCAGCTCGCGCTCCATCATCTTGGACTTGTCCAGTATCTGGCGCACTTTATCGGCGATGGAGAACTGATCCCCCTTCACCAGAGCCGCAGCCTCTTCGATCTGCTCACCCATCTGGTGCATGAAATCGATGGCACCCTTGCCGGTCACCGCTTCGATGCGGCGCACCCCGGCGGCGATGCCGCTCTCGGCGATGATCTTGAAGAAGCCGATGTCACCGGTGCGCTTGGCGTGAGTACCGCCGCACAGCTCGGTGGAGTAGTCGCCCATGCGCACGACACGCACGTCATCTTCATATTTCTCGCCAAACAGCGCCATGGCGCCGGCAGACTTGGCCGCTTCCAGATCCATCACCTGGGTGACGACATCGTGGTTGGCACGGATCTGGGCGTTGACCAGCTCCTCGACCCGGCGAATGGTCGCCATGGTCAGGCCTTCGAAGTGGGAGAAGTCAAAGCGCATGCGCTCGGCTCCCACCAGAGACCCTTTCTGAGTCACGTGATCCCCCAGCGCCTGGCGCAGGGCTGCGTGCAGCAGGTGAGTCACAGAGTGGTTCAGGGCCACAGCCTGACGACGCTCGCCATCGACCACGGCTTCGACCAGGGCGCCTTTCTCCAGGGTGCCCAGCTCCAGATAACCCTTGTGAATGATCGCCTTGCCCGCTTTCTGGGTATCGGTCACGGCGAAGATGCCGTCATCCACCTTGAGCACACCGCAATCACCCACCTGACCACCGGACTCGGCGTAGAAGGGAGTCTCGGCCAGCACCACTACGGCTTCTTCACCGGCGATGAGGCCATTCACTTCGACGCCATCCTTGTAGATGCCAACGACGCTGGTTTTCTGGCTCAGCTGCTTGTAACCGGTAAACGGGGTCTCGAAATCGAGTTTCAATACCTCGTTGTAGTTCACACCGAAGCTGGAGGCCTCTTTCGCACGGGCGCGCTGCTTCTCCATCTCGACCTTGAAGCCCTCCTCGTCGATACCGATCTCGCGCTCGCGTACCACATCGGCGGTCAGGTCCGCCGGGAAGCCATAGGTGTCATACAGCTTGAACACCACTTCACCCGGAATGACCTTGGCATCGCCCAGGTTAGCCAGCACCTCTTCGAGCAGCAGCAGGCCGCGGTCCAGGGTACGGACGAACTGCTCCTCCTCGATGCGCAGCACGCGCTCGACCAGCGGCAGCTGGGCGATGAGTTCGGCAGCTACATCCTTCATCTGGACAGCCAGTTCGGCAGCCAGCTTGTAGAAGAAGACGTCGGTGGCACCCAGCTTGCGACCGTGACGCACGGCGCGACGGATGATGCGACGCAGCACATAGCCACGGCCTTCGTTGGAGGGCATGACGCCGTCAGCCACCAGGAAGGCGCAGGAGCGGATATGGTCGGCGATGACGCGCAGGGACTGATTGCTCAGATCCTCGGTGCCGACGATCTCGGCGGCCTTCTTGATCAGCGCCTGGAAGATGTCGATCTCGTAGTTGGAGTGCACGCCCTGCATGATGGCGGAGATGCGCTCCAGGCCCATGCCGGTGTCCACGGACGGACGGGGCAGCGGCTCCATGGTACCGTCAGCCTGACGGTTGAACTGCATGAAGACCACATTCCAGATCTCGATGAAACGGTCGCCGTCTTCCTCCGGTGAGCCGGGAGGGCCACCCTGGATGTGATCGCCGTGGTCGTAGAAGATCTCGGTGCAGGGGCCGCAGGGACCGGTATCACCCATCTGCCAGAAGTTATCTGAGGCAAAGGCGGCACCCTTGTTGTCGCCGATACGCACGATGCGCTCGACCGGCACGCCGATCTCGTTTGCCCAGATATTGAAAGCTTCGTCGTCCGTTTCATAGACGGTCACCAGCAGGCGCTCTTTGGGCAGCTTGAGGGTACCGGTCAGGAATTCCCAGGCAAAACGGATGGCGTCCTGCTTGAAGTAGTCACCGAAGCTGAAGTTGCCCAGCATCTCGAAGAAGGTGTGGTGACGAGCGGTATAGCCGACGTTTTCCAGGTCATTGTGCTTGCCGCCGGCCCGCACACAGCGCTGGGCCGTGGTCGCGCGGTTGTAGGCACGCTTCTCTGCGCCAAGGAACACGTCCTTGAACTGGTTCATCCCTGCGTTGGTGAACAGCAAGGTCGGATCGTTGTGCGGCACCAGCGAGCTGGAGGAGACAACCTGGTGCCCCTGGGAGCGGAAATACTCGAGAAACGCTGCGCGTAACTCTGACGTGGACATATACATGGAAAATCCTGCTTGATTCGGATACGGACTTTTAATCGCAATAATGTAAGTTTTCTGCGGGGTAAAGTAAAACGCGCGGGCCCGTCACGGGTGAAAAAGCCCCCAATGGACGGGGCGGCGGCAGGACGCCGTACAGGAGCAGGCTGAAAGGGGAGTCGGCTGGGTGGCGGATCATGGTGCTGCGGCCATCAGAAACAGGATAAAACAGGGAAAAGTCATCTCTTATCTTCACGCGTCGCAGGAACATGCATGGCGCCATGACCAGCACCGGCCCTTTATTCCTCTCCCTGCTGCAGGGTCGAGATGGCGTAACGCGCCTGATCCTGGGTAAAGCCCCGCCCAAGCAGATACTTGAGCCATTTCATCCGCAGCTTGAAGTCCGCCAGATCGGCGACGCTGGCACGCCGCACCAGCAGGGCGAACGCCAGCTCGAACCAGTCCAGCTCCGGCTGGTCGAATGCGGCGTCTATCTGCGTATCGTCCAGCCCCTTGCGGCGCAGATCGAAGCGGATCTTGATGGGGCCATGGCCCTTGGCCGCACCGGCCCGTACCGCCATGGCGCCGTAACGTTCGTCATTGACCCAGTTGTAGCCCCGGCAATACTCGACAACCGCCTCGATCACCTCTTCATTGAAGCCTTGCTGGCGCAGTCGGTTGGCCAGCTCAGACTCTGCGCTCTCGCGACGAGCCAGACTGCGCATGGCAAAGGCACGGGCGGCGGCAAACAGCTCTTCAAAGGAGAGTTCAGCGGGTTTGGGGGAGGATTCATCGACCATAAATGACAAGGCCGAGTATCAACCCGGCCTTCCTTATTCCTTATTCGAACTCTTGTTCGCTTTCATCTTCAAACTCTTCGGCGACCGCGGCCACCGGCTTCTCGACCGGCACGGCACCGGAGAGCAGCAGCTCCCGCAGGCGGGCTTCCACCTCGGCGGCCATCACCTTGTTCTCGGCGAACAGCTTCATCACGTTGGCCTTGCCCTGACCTATCTTCTCGCCGTTGTAGCTGTACCAGGCACCGGCCTTGTCGATCAGCTTGTGCTTGACCCCCAGATCCACCAGCTCGCCCTCTTTGGAGATGCCGGCACCGTAGAAGATCTGGAACTCGGCCTGCTTGAAGGGCGGGGCCACCTTGTTCTTGACGACCTTGACGCGGGTCTCGTTACCGACCACTTCGTCGCCGTCCTTGATGGCGCCGATGCGACGTATATCCAGACGTACCGAGGCGTAGAACTTGAGCGCGTTACCACCTGTGGTGGTCTCGGGGCTGCCGAACATGACGCCGATCTTCATCCGGATCTGGTTGATGAAGATGCACAGGCAGTTGGCGTTCTTGATGTTGGCGGTCAGCTTGCGCAGGGCCTGGGACATCAGACGGGCCTGCAGGCCGACGTGGGAATCACCCATCTCGCCTTCGATTTCCGCTTTCGGCGTCAGGGCTGCCACCGAGTCGACGATGATGACGTCAACGGCGTTGGAGCGCACCAGCATGTCGCAGATCTCCAGGGCCTGTTCACCGGTATCCGGCTGGGAGATCAGCAGGTCGTCGACGTTGACCCCCAACTTGGCGGCATAGATGGGGTCGAGGGCGTGTTCCGCATCGACGAAGGCACAGGTCTTGCCTTTCTTCTGGGCTTCCGCAATCACCTGCAGGGTGAGGGTGGTTTTACCTGACGATTCCGGGCCGTAGATCTCGACGATACGACCGCACGGCAGACCGCCGATACCCAGCGCCACGTCCAGGGAGAGGGAGCCGGTGGAGATGGCTTCGATGTCCATGGTCTTGCTGTCGCCCAGACGCATGATGGAGCCTTTGCCAAACTGCTTTTCGATCTGGCCCAGCGCAGCCGCCAGTGCCTTCTGTTTGTTCTGATCCATGCCAATCTCCGCTGGGAATCGTGATGTAGAAGTGAAGTTGGGCTAAGTATACTGTTTATGCATACAGTATCAAGCCCAATTTATCTGAGCAGGGCCAGCAGTCCGGACAAGGCCTGCCTGACCGCCTGCTGGCGCACCTGATGGCGGTCGCCATCGAAGCGGGCGAGCAGGGATTGATGGCGGCCAGTGCGATCCGCCCAGGCAAACCAGACGGTGCCGACCGGCTTGTCATCACTGCCGCCACCGGGCCCTGCGATGCCGCTGATGGCGACGCAGATCCCCGCATCGGAACGGGCCAGGCACCCTCTTGCCATCTCCAGCACCACGGCCTCGCTGACGGCGCCATGGCGCAGCAGGCTGTCGATGCTCACCCCCAGCATCTGCTGTTTGGCCTCGTTGGTGTAGGTGACAAAGCCGCGGTCGAACCAGCCTGAGCTGCCCGCAATATCCGTGATGGCCGTGGCAACGCCGCCCCCGGTACAGGACTCCGCCGTGGCGGCGAGCCAGCCTCGTGCCTGCAATGCCTCGCCGAGCTCCCGGGATAAACGGTCGATCTCTGCCTCAAGCCCCATCATCATGTCCTCTCTGGCCCCTTGCGGGGGAAACATGGGGGTCATTATGCAGTCGCCCCGAATCGCGAGCAACCGACCCGGGACCGGCTGCGTCAGCGACCGACCGGCATGGTCCTGCCGGACATTCCCGCACCAAAGCGACAAGTCGCCCGCGCTTAAGCTCCAGTACATGGGGGCTTCCTATAATCAGCAGGCACCGCCATCTATGCGGTTTCTATCTTTTTGGATACTGGAGAAAGCAGATGAAGCATCAATTTAAAGTCGCCATGACTGCCCTGGCGATCTGTTTTGCCACCAACACCTTCGCCGCCGAGAGCACCCCGGAGCTGCAGAGCGAAACCACACTGGCGCAAGAGCTGAACCTCTCCACCGCACAGGTCGAGCAGATCAAGAGCCTGCGTGAGCAGGCGGCCAAGGAGCTCGGCGCGGTCAAGCTCGACGCCATCGGTCAGGATGTCATCATCAACATGATCAAGACCGGCAAGTGGGACGAGGCAGCCGCCAGGAAGCAGTTGCAGACCATCAGCAACGTACAGGCCGAGGCCCGCTACTACCGTGCCCATTACCTGTTCGAAGTCAGCAAGGTGCTGACCCCGGAGCAGAAAACCAAGCTGCACGAGATGCTCAGTGGCAACGAAGCCATGTATTGAGAGACGGCTCCCGTTTCTGTGATGCCAATCCCCGCGCTGATGGCGGGGATCTTGCCCCTCCCCCCCGGCACGCCTCGCACACAACTCCCCGCTCCCGCCCTCCCGACACGGCTTGCCACTTCCCTCCCAGGCCAGTGAACCCCCAGGACAGCCTTCCCCAACGCGAGATAACCCCTCACCATCTCGGCCCGACCATGTAGAATGGCCACCAGATTCAGACCCATTACGGCAGACGCTTGCCCGCAAGAGCACCTTCTGGAATAGAACATGACAGCACAGCACCAAGCCACCAGCGCCAACCTGAGCGCCCACACCCCCATGATGCAGCAGTACCTTGGCCTCAAGGCCGAGAACCCGGAGATCCTGCTGTTCTACCGGATGGGCGACTTCTACGAACTGTTCTACGACGATGCCCGCAAGGCGTCCCAACTGCTCGACATCTCCCTGACCAAGCGCGGCCAGTCCGCGGGCAGCCCCATCCCGATGGCAGGAGTGCCCTATCACGCCATCGAGGGCTATCTGGCCAAGCTGGTGCAGCTCGGCGAGTCCGCCGCCATCTGCGAGCAGGTAGGGGATCCCGCCACCAGCAAGGGGCCGGTGGAGCGCAAGGTGATCCGCATCATCACCCCGGGCACCGTGTCCGACGAGGCGCTGCTCAGCGAGCGACAGGACAACCTGATCGCCGCCGTCTACCACGATGGCCGCCGCTTCGGCTACGGCACCATGGACATAGGCTCCGGCCGCTTCTTCATCAACCAGTTCGAGAAAGAAGAGACTTTACTAGCAGAGCTGCAACGCACCAATCCGGCGGAGCTGCTCTATCCCGAGTCTTTCGAGTTCCTGCACCACGTCGAGGGGCGCCGCGGCCTGCGTCGCCGCCCGGAGTGGGAGTTTGAGCTCGGCACCGCCCGCAAGCTCTTGTGCCAGCAGTTCGGCACCCAGGATCTGGTGGGCTTCGGCGTCGAGCAGAGCGAGACCGCCCTGTGCGCCGCCGGTTGCCTGATGCAGTACGTCAAAGACACCCAGCGCACCGCCCTGCCCCACATCCGCAGCGTGCGCCTCGAGCAGCCCGATCACGCCGTCATCATGGATGCCGCCACCCGCCGCAACCTGGAGCTAACCCAGAATCTGGCGGGCGGCTATGAAAATACCCTGGCCGAAGTGCTGGATCGCACCGCCACCCCCATGGGCAGCCGTCTGCTCAAGCGCTGGATCCACCAGCCGATCCGCGATCGGGTGATCCTCAAAGGTCGCCAGAGCACCATCAAGGAGCTCATCGAGCAGAACCTCTACGATGAGTTGGGCAACCTGCTGCGTCAGGTGGGCGATGTGGAGCGGGTGCTGGCCCGCCTCGCCCTGCGTTCGGCCCGGCCCCGCGATCTCACCCGCCTGCGTCAGGCCTTCGCCCAGTTGCCCGAGTTGCAGCGCTTGCTGGCAGGCAACGAGCACGAAGCGGTGCAGCAGCTGGCCGAGCGTGCCAGCACCTTCCCCGAGCTGCTCGACCTGCTGGAGCGCGCGGTGATGGAGGTACCACCTGTGCTTATCCGCGATGGCGGCGTCATCCGTGACGGCTTCAATCAGGAGCTGGACGAGCTGCGGGATCTGGCCAACGGCGCCACTGCCAGCCTCGCCCGCATCGAGGAGCGGGAGAAGCTGCTGACCGGCATCAACACCCTCAAGGTGGGTTACAACAAGGTGCACGGCTTCTATATCGAGGTGAGCCGCGCCAACAGCCATCTGGTGCCAGCCCACTACATCCGCCGCCAGACCCTCAAGAACAACGAACGCTACATCATCGACGAGCTCAAAAAATACGAGGACAAGGTGCTCACCGCCCAGGCCCAGGCGCTGGCGCTGGAAAAACGGCTCTACGAGGAGCTGCTCGACACCCTGCTGCCCCATCTCGGCGATCTGCAGGAGTCCGCGGCCGCGCTGGCAGAGCTGGACGTGCTGGCCAATCTGGCGGAGCGGGCCGAGACCCTCGACTACCGCTGCCCGACGCTCATCGACGAGGATCAGATCCTGATCGAGGCGGGCCGCCATCCGGTGGTGGAGCAGGTGATGAGCGATCCCTTTATCGCCAACCCCATCCGGCTGGAGCGGGAACGGCGGATGCTGATCATCACAGGTCCCAACATGGGCGGTAAATCCACCTACATGCGCCAGACCGCGCTCATCGTGCTGCTGGCCCATATCGGCGCCTTCGTGCCCGCCGACAGCGCCCGCATCGGCCCTATCGACCGCATCTTCACCCGTATCGGGGCGTCGGACGATCTCGCCTCCGGCCGTTCCACCTTTATGGTGGAGATGACCGAGACCGCCAACATCCTCAACAACGCCACCGCCCGCAGTCTGGTGTTGATGGACGAGATTGGCCGCGGCACCAGCACCTACGACGGCCTCTCGCTGGCCTGGGCCTGCGCCGAACAGCTGGCGAGCAAGATTGGCGCCTACACCCTGTTCGCCACCCACTACTTCGAGCTGACCCGGCTGCCGGAGCTGATGAGCGGGCTGGCCAACGTCCATCTGGATGCCGTTGAGCACGGTGACACCATCGCCTTTATGCACGCGGTGCAGGAGGGGGCGGCCAGCCGCTCCTATGGCCTGCAGGTAGCGGCGCTGGCGGGAGTACCGAAATCGGTGATCCAGCAGGCCCGCCACAAACTGCACGAGCTGGAGAGCGCCACCCCGGTGGCCGCTGGTGAAAGCCGCCCAGCTCCGGTGACTCTCGCCCCGCAACCCCATCCGGTGGTGGAAGAGCTGGCAGCGGTACGTCCGGACGAGCTGACGCCCCGCCAGGCGCTGGACCTGCTCTATCGCCTCAAGCAGATGCTGTAAGCACCGGCCGCCGCTCAGGCATGAAAAAGGGGAACCGCGAGGTTCCCCTTTCGTTTGCCTTAACCTGCCATCAACCCGGACCTATGCGATCCAGCAGGCTCAGATTGACCGAGCCGGGATGGCGCTTGAGCTTCTGCCGGTATTCGAACTGGTGCTGGCTCTCCTGCTTGAGCCCCTGCATCAGCGAATAGCACATGGCCAGCATGATCAGCGAGAAGGGCAGCGCGGCTATGATGCTGGCCGCCTGCAGGGCCGCCAGGCCGCCGGAAACCAACAGGATGGCCGCCACCAGCCCCTGACCCAGCCCCCAGATGGCGCGGTGCAGCACGGGGGGATCCTGATCGCCGATGGAGAGCAGCGTCGTAATCACCAGCGTGCCCGAGTCGCTGGAGGTGATGAAGTAGGTGCAGATGAGCAGGGTCAACACCCCTTTCGCAATCCAGCCGAAGGTCTCCCAGTGAAGCAGCTCCACCGTCTTGTAGAGCGCCAGGGTCACGTCCTGGTTGACTGCCGCCACCACGCCACCGCCGCCAAACAGCTCCAGATGCATGGCGGTACCGCCGAACACGGTGAGCCAGAACATGCCGAGCAAGGAGGGCACCAGCAGCACGCCGAGCACGAACTCGCGAATGGTGCGCCCCTTGGAGATGCGGGCGATGAACATGCCGACGAAGGGGGCCCAGGCTATCCACCAGCCCCAGTAGAAGGCGGTCCAGCTCGATTGCCAGGCCGAGGTGCCGTTCGCCTCGGTGTTGGTCCAGAAGCTCAGTTTGACGATGTTTTGCAGGTAATCACCGATGTTCTGCACATAGGCGTTGAGGATATAGGTGGTGGGCCCCAGCACCAGGAAGAGACCCAGCACGAACACGCTCAGCCAGATGTTAAGCTCGGAGAGGATCTTCACCCCGCGCCCCACGCCTGAGATGGCCGACAGGGTGGCGATCAGACTGATGCCGCCGATGAGCCAGAGCTGGCTGTGCTGGGAGACTTCCATGCCGAACATCTGGTTCAGGCCGGTGTTCATCTGGGAGACGCCAAGCCCCAGGGAGGTGGCCACCCCGAATACGGTACCGAACACCGCCAGCACGTCGGCGGCATGGCCCCAGAAGCCGTAGATCCGCTCGCCGAGAATGGGGTAGAGCACGGAGCGAATGGCCAGCGGCAACTTGCGGCGATAGCTGAAGAAGGCCAGCGACAGGCCGACGATCACATAGATGGCCCAGGGGTGCAGACCCCAGTGGAAGAAGGTGAGACGCATGGCGATCTGGGCCGCTTCCGGCGTCATCCCTTCGGTGACGAAGGGGTTGCCCTGCAGATGATACATGGGCTCGGCGATGCTCCAGAACACCAGGCCTATGCCCATGCCGGCGCTGAACAACATGGAGAACCAGGCGAAGTAGCCGAACTCCGGTACCTGGTCGTCGTCGCCCAGTCGAATGCTGCCAAAACGGCTGAACATCAGGTAGACGGCGAAGAACAGGAACAGGGCAACCACCAGAATGTAGTACCACTTGAAGCCAGCAATGATGGTGTCCTTGGCGCCGGTGAACCAGGTTCCCGCGGTATCCGGGTCAAACACCCCGAACAGCAGGAACAGGGTCACGACGGTGAGGGCCGTCATGGCCATGGTGGGATTGAGGCCTTTCAAAAGCCCTTTGGTTGCTCTCATCTGGCCTCCTTAGTCATTGTTGAAAAAATCTTCACCCACGTGATCCCCCGCACCACCGATGGCGCGATAGACCAGTCGACCCGCCACCCGCTCGCGGTGATCCACCAGGGTGACCGAAGGCTGGCCGTTCACGGCGTGGCGCTTGCCGAGGAAGATGGCCATGGGCACCCCCAGACTGGAGACCCCGCTGGTGATCCAGAGCCGGTTGAAGTCATAGGAGCCGCCGATGAACTCGAGCTGGGCCAGGCCATTGTCCAGACCGGCCAGGTAGAAGTTCATGGCGCTCTCGTCGGGGAAGAGATGCACCAGCACATAGGCGTAGCGCAATTCGTTCACCAACTCCTTTAGACTGAAAGAACCTGTGTCACTGCAGGAGAGTGGCAGCTCACCATCGTAGTGATGGACTTGCAGGTTGTTGGGATCCTCGTCATAGGCGGGTTGATAACGCACGAAAGCCGAGGTATCTGGCAGTTCATAGCGGACCCTGACCACGCGAAGGTCGGCAACCAGGGACTTGATATCCAGGTCGTCATACATGATGTCACTCCTCAAATATCGGGTTTAAATGCGGCAATTGTCCAATAACCTAACATAAAATTCATTAGAGCAGAAATGATTACACCAAAAACCATATTGACCTTGCTGTGGATTAGGCGGAGAATTTTGCGCCTCTCCACTGCCCTGCGATGACCCCGACTCCATGGAAAAACATGATGAAGTGCTGATTGCTCTGCGCCAGATCATCCGTGCCATCGACATGCACTCCAAACGCCTGATCAAGGAGGCCGGGCTGACGTCGCCGCAGCTCCTGCTGCTCAAGGGGATCAACGAGCTTGGCCAGATCTCCATGCGCCAGCTCGCCGATCACACCAACATGAGCCAGGCCACCGCGACCACCATCATGGACAGGCTGGAGAGCCGCCAGCTGGTGCAACGCATCCGCAGCGAAACCGACAAGCGCAAGGTGCATGCGACACTGACTGACGCGGGTCGCGCCCTGCTCGCCCAGGCCCCCACCCCGCTGCAGGAGAGCTTCATCCAGCGCTTCCAGGCCCTGGAAAACTGGGAGCAGGGACTGCTGCTCTCCTCCCTGCAACGGATCTCGGCCATGATGAATGCCGACGGCATAGATGCGGCTCCCGTGCTGAGCGTCAGGCCGCTCACCGAAGAGCGGGCATAAAAAAAGCTCCCGGATGGGAGCTTTTTTTATGGGAGGCGTGGGGGGAGATCACTCTTCCAGGCTGATGCCTATGTTGGAGACGCCGTCCTGGGCCGCAAAGGTGCGGATAGCCAGGATGCGATCGCTGTCGCGCTCATGGGCGACCCGCTTGAGCAACTCGACCTGGAACTCCAGCTCGGCTTCCATGTACTCATGCTCGTAGAGCTCTTCGTCACTGAGATCCCGCTCTTCCAGCATCTCGATGAAACCGGCCACTGTACCGACCGAAGCATGGCTGGCATCGTTGGCCTCTTCCCCCACCCGGCAGATCACCGAGTTATAGGCGCAGCCCAGGGCCACGCAGGCATCCAGCGCCGGATAGGCGCCGTAAGACTCAAATTTGCCAGGCTCGGGAATATAAACCTCGAACGCCTCCAGGATCGCCCCAAGATTGACGCGGGAACCCTTCACCGTCAGGTAATTCCACATCTGATCCAACGCGTGGCGAAATGCCTTCGCATCCCCGAAGCCGGAGGCCTGGGTAAACAGCGCATAGTTGGGGTACATGCGCTCTGCCAGCGCGAGGGTGTAGACGGTCTGCTGCCAAGGCTGCAGCTCGGCCAGTCGCTTATAAAACTTGTCACCAAACACTGGAGTCGGATCCTTTGCAAAATGTGGGGCAGATTGTAGCCCACGAGGGGCGTGGCGAAAACGAAAAAGCGCCCTGGTCGACTATCTTGCCCGATCAACTGGGGTAAGATGAGGACAGACACCTCCTCCGCCGTGCCGCAAACATGATAAGGAACAAGAGTATGAGCCAACGTACCCTGCTTCTGCTCAGCCAAGACAACAACCACTATGAGCGCCTGCTCAAGGCCGCCCGCCTTCCCCATCTGCACATACTGCGGGCCGACAACCAGAGCGACGCCGAGAAGCTGATCGGTGATGCCCACATCCTGATGGCCGAACCGGCACGGGCCAAGCCCCTGCTGGCCAAAGCCGACAGGCTGAGCTGGCTCCAGTCCACCTACGCCGGGGTCGACGTGCTGCTGGATGCCAGTTGTCGCCGCGATTACCTGCTCACCAATGTGCGCGGCATCTTCGGGCCGTTGATGAGCGAGTACGTGTTCGGCCACCTGCTCAACCTGTCGCGCCAGTTGCCGCTCTACCGCGAACAGCAGCAGCAGCGACTGTGGCAGAGCCATCCCTATCAGGGGCTCAAGGGACGCACCATGCTGATCCTGGGCACCGGCAGCATAGGCCAGCACATAGCCCACACCGCCAAGCACTTCGGCATGCGGGTGCTCGGCATCAGCCACAGTGGCAATGAGCGCGCGGGCTTCGATCAGGTGTATCAGTTGCCGACGCTGAACAAGATGCTGGCTCAGGCCGACGCCATCGTCAGCGTGCTGCCGGCAACCCGCGAGACCCGCCATCTGTTCACCACCGATCGCTTCAACCACTGCAAGCCGGGGGCCATCTTCTTCAACGTTGGCCGGGGCAATGCGGTCCATGAAGGGGATCTGCTGGCGGCATTGCGCGGCGGCAAGCTGGGCACTGCGGTGCTGGATGTGTTCGAGCAGGAGCCCCTGCCCGCCGACAGCCCGCTCTGGCATCAGCCCAATCTCATCATCACTCCCCACAACAGCGCCTATAGCTTCCCGGAAGATGTGGCCCAGATCTTCATTCGCAACTACATCCGCTTCATCGACGGCCAGCAACTCGATGGCCGTATCGACTTCGACAAGGGTTACTGAGTCCAGGCCAGCAGCAAAAAGGCCCCGCCAGATTGGCGGGGCCTTTTTTGTATCCGCAGAGGGGGGATCAACCCGCCTCCATCTCCTTGCGATAGCTCTTCACCTTGGCAAGGAACTGGCGCTTGTCCTTGCCGGAGAGCGGCTCCGCCATCGGCAGCTTGACCTTCATGGGATCCACCGGACGGTTGTTGACCCGCACCTCGTAGTGCAGATGGGCACCGGTAGAGCGACCCGTGTTGCCGGAGAGCGCTATCTTGTCCCCCATCTTCACCTTCTGGCCGGGTTTGACCAGCAACTTGCTCAGGTGCAGATAGCGAGTCATCAGGGTGCGGCCGTGCTTGATCACCACATAGGTGCCCGCGAGGGGGTGGCGGGTCGCCTTGAGCACGACACCGTCGCCGGTCGCCATCACGGGCGTCCCCACCGGCAGGGCGAAGTCAGTCCCCTCATGGGGGCGAACCTGGCCGGTAATGGGGTGGCGTCGGGCCGGGTTGAAGTTGGAGCTGACCCGATAGCGACTATGGGTCGGATAACGGCGGAAGCCGCGCTCCAGGCTGTTCGCCTGACCGTCATAATAGTTGCCATCCTCCGACAGCCAGGCCGATACCGTCTTGCCCTGGCTGAACACCTCCACCCCCAGCAGCTGGGTGTTGCCGGTGCTCTTGCCCTCGACCGTCTCCTGTCTCACCAACACCTTGAACTTGTCGCCTCTTTGCAGATCCTTGGCGAAATTCAGGCGCCACTGGAACAGGTTGGCAATCTTCTGGATGTGGTTGGCCGGGATCCCCGCATTGCGGGCGCTGACGTAGAAGCTGCCATTGATGACGCCGTCATAACTCTTCTGCTGCCACTGCACCTCTTCATTGAGCATGTTGGCGCTGTAAGTGTCGTCGGTACGCTCCAACACCAGGGTCTGCTTGATGTTCAGGCGGATCTTCAGCTGCTGCAGTATGTTGTCCTGATCGATCAGCAACTCTATGGTCTGGCCGGGCTTGAGGCGGGCCAGATTGTTCTTGGCATCCGCATCCAGCACCTTGTAGAGGGTGGTGGTGGAGAGGCCGAGATTGTTGAAGATGGTGGTCAGGTTCTCGCCGTTGCGTACCCGGTAATCCTGCCACTGGGGCGTGGCATCGGCCGGAATGTCATCTTCCGGCGCCGCGGCTTCCACCAGTTCATGATCCGGGATGTCGTTAAAATCCGTATTGTCTTCGTTGGTTGCGGTGCCAGTGGTGGCAATGGGCAACTCCAGACGCAATGGCCGCTCAAGGATGTCACCTGGAGCCGGCAATACGGCTACCGCAGACAGCGTCATGGCCGTGAGCAATAGCATGGCGTAAAAATGTTTGCGGGGAACCGGGGGTTCCCAGTTGGCAGCCTGTGCTACCAAGGGACGGAGACGTTTCATCCGCTATCCTGTTATTAGATCTAAGGGTGGTAGTTGTGGGTCTGTCTTTATGATTTTTTATTATGAAAACCGAATATCTGGGTTTTAGACCTAAATACTTACAAAAAGTTCATCGCGATATGCACGAAACTCACATTTTATGCATAACCTTCCCGCATGGGCAGAAATGATCGCCTTTTTCAGCCATTTTTTTCTATTTTTAAGAACCAAGTCCGGTTGCGTTCACCCCCGGGCTGTCAGATGTTGCAAAAACATTTCCAGGGAGTGGGTATGTCATTGGCAAGATTGTTAAATGTAATCATCCTGATCCTGTTCACCCTTGGTGCCATCCTGCTGCTCATGCTGGAGATCACCACGGTACGGCAATCCATCCTCGATCAGATGTCGGCCAACCTGGAGACGGCCATCACGGCCCTCGGCCTGGTGCTGCAAGGCACCCTGCTCAACGAGGACAAGGTGCTGGCGGAAACCATAGTCAACGCCATGTTCGATGGCGGCTTCGTCAGCTCGGTGGTCTTGCTGGATCCGGATGGCCAGTTGCTGTTCCAGAAAGTCTTCCACACGGCCCAGCAGAACATCCCCAGCTGGCTGCCCGCTGTCGTCCACATGCCACCGGTCAAGATCGAGCAGGAGCTCACCGATGGCTGGCGCATTCTGGGCACCCTCACCCTCGAAGGCCATGAGGGATACGCCTACCAACACCTCTGGAACGCCATCAGCCGCACCGGGCTGGCACTGCTCGCGGGTCTGCTGGTCTTCACCCTGGTGATCACCTGGGTATGTCGTCGCCTGCTGCGTCCCCTCGAACAAGTCAGCCAGCAGTTGGTGCAGATCCGCAGACGCCAGTTCAGCGGCAATCTGCCAACCCCCTGGCTTCGCGAGTTGCAGGAGGTCGTGACCTCCATCAACCAGTTGGTCTCCGAGCGCAAGCGGGATCTGTTGCAGCAAAGACTCAAGATCACCCAGCTCGGCAAACATGACAGCCTGCAGGCCCATCAGAAACTCGCGGGACTGACCGACATCGCCAACGGCATGTACCTGCAACACTTTTTCTCCACCCAGGGAAACATCCGGCTCTACAGCCGGCTGCTGCCCCAGACTCCCCCCACCACGGACAGCTCGCCGGACGAGATCCGGGCGCTGCTCAACGACTGGCTGACCCAGAAGACGGAAGGGCTACAGCTCCCCCTCAGCCTGCTCAATCATCCCGACTGGGCACAGTTCGCTCCCTCCCTGGCCAGTGCCAGGGGCAAGACCCTGGACTGGCGCTGGGATCTGGCAAGCTTCCCTCCCCTGGCCGAGGAGCGTCTGAGTGCGCTTCAGGTCCAGGGGGTCGAGATGGCATTCAGCAATGTGCCCATGAACAACGACAACCTGACAAAGCTAGACCCCATCAAGCCGGTCTTCATCAGTTGCCAGCTGACCCAGGCCCCCCTTTACTGGAACCTGCTTTCCCAGTGTCTGCATGCCTCCGGCTATACCCTGCTGGCAGAAGCCGGCGACATCAACGACGTGGATACCCTGCGCAGCTGGGGCATCGATGGCTATGCCAGCCAGGAGGCATCATGAAACTCCCCATCCTATTGCTTGCCCTGTTGTGGCAGCCCAGTCTGCACGCAGTATCCGTGACCATTGGCACGGGAGGAGAACAGGGGATCTATTACCAGGTCATCAAGGAGTTCTGCCGACTAGCTCACAAGAGCGACCCCACACTGCAATGCAAACCGCAGGCCAGTTCGGGCTCCATCGAGAATCTGCGGCAGCTGCAAGCCGGAGACATCCCCTACGCCCTCGTCCAGTCTGACTGGCTCTATCAGGCCAGCCAAGGCACGGGACCATTTGCCAAGCAACCCCAGCCCGAATTGAGAACCCTCTTTGCCACCCATGCTGAGCCTTTCACCATAGTGGTGCGTGCCGATGGTGACATCACCACCCTGGAGCAACTCAAGCTGGCCCCCATCGACATGGGGCTGAAGAGTTCGGGCACTCGCCAGACGGCGCTGGCACTGTTCAACCTGTTGGGGGCAAAGGAGCAGGATCTCGATCTGAAGAGCGTGGCCAATCTGTCCGAAGCATTGTGCAGCAAACAGATCGATGCCTATGGGTTGGTGATGGGGCACCCGAACCGGATCGTGCTGGAGACATCCAAGCGCTGCGCCATCCGTTTCATGGCCATCGAGGGCGCGATCCGGGATCAACTGCTGCAAGGCGTCAAATACTACCAGCGCAGTCAGGTACCGGCCCGCATCTATCCCGGCAACCTGAAAGCCACCCCCACCTTTGCCATCGCCGCCACCCTGGTGACCAATGCCGCCACGCCGGATGAAGACGCCTATCGCCTGACCAAGGCCATGCTGAGCCAGCAGACCAGTTTCAACGAGCAGACCTATGGCTATGCCAACCTGTTCCACAAGGCGCGCAACAAGATAGGCCCAGTGCTCAGCGTCACGCAGCACCCGGGGGCAGCAAGGTATTTCGAGGAGTTGAAAGCCGCAGGCAAGCTATAACTGGCGGCGGGGGGAGCGCAGATGCTCGCTGGAGAAGCGGCTCTGCATCGACTTCCACTGGGTCAGGCGATCGGCACTGCCGGCCAGGGTCCCCTCACGGCGTGACTTCATGACCCAGATGCTCTTGGCATCGAAGCTGTACACGGGTTGCAGGTCATTGCGCTGGCTGCCGGGCAGGATGCGACCATTGATGTTGTCCAGCACCAGAGGGTCGGACTTGGTCGTCGGGAAATAGAGCGTCACCATGTGAAACTGGTTGTAGCGGATCGCCTTCACATAGGCCAGCCGCAGTTTCTTCTCGTCAACGCCGAGCTCCATCAGGGTGTAGTACTTGGAGATGCTGTAATCCTCGCAGTCACCCCCTCTGGCGCCGATGAACTCCAGCGGATTGGCCCAGTAGTCCTCGTCCCCCCAAAGCCTGGGATCCTCGCTGTAGGTCAGATTGTTGAAGTAGTTGTTGACCAGTTCCAGCTTCTGCTGATCCGTGGTGCCCGCTCTGGGCGCGAGCAGGCGCGAAAAGGCCTCGGCGCGCTGGATGGCCCTGGCGCCATAGACTTCCTGCATTTTTGCCTTCAGCTCGGGGCTGGCAATGTGTTCGGACAGGCGGGTGGCCTGCACACTGGCACAGAGCAGTGCCAGGGTGCAGGTGGGGACAAACAACCATTTCATAACTGACACTCCATATCAGACGCTGGAGGTCAGTATAGTTGGCCGCAGCCACCCCATAGGGCGAGTCTTGGATGACTCAACGGCACTGGGCGAAGGCGTCGGCCAGCTGTTGCATGAAGTGCGGATAAGCATCGGGACCAAGCGACACCTGCTCACCCACTTCATCCAGCAGCAACACCTTGGCGCCTGTGTTGCGGGCGACCGATTCGATCACCGCCGGCGAGAATTGCGGCTCGGCATAGATGCAGCTCGCCTGTTTCTCTTCAAGCGCCTTGCGGATCTCCACCAGGGTCTTGGCGCCGGGGCGACGCTCCGGGCTCACGGTGAAGTGGCCCTTGGAGCTCATGCCGTAGTGACGCTCCCAGTAACCATAGGCCTCGTGAAACACGAAATAGCCCTTCTGGTTCACCGCCTTCATCTGTTCGGCGATCACCTTGTCCTTGGCGTCCACCTTGGCATCGAATGCGGCGAGGTTGGCGGCATAACGGGCCTGATTGGCCGGATCCTGCTTGCCAAGCTCGGTCGCGATCGCCTTGGCAATCACCTTGGCCTGGGTCGGCCCCAGCCAGATATGAGGATCCACCCCCTCGTGGTGATGCCCCTCATGACCTTCATCGTGGTCATCGTGCTCATGGTCGTGGTCGTGGTCGTGGTCGTCATGATGAGCGGGATCCTGGCTGCCCTGAGTCGCGTAGTTGAACAGCGGCATCCCCGGGACCTGGGTCAGGGTCAGCTTGTGGGGATGCTCGGCCAGCGGCTTGGCCATGAAACCTTCCAGCTCGGGGCCGACCCAGACCACCAGATCGGCGTCGTTGATGCTGCGAATATCGGAAGGTCGCAGGGAGAAGTCGTGGGGAGAGGCGCCGGTCGGCAGCAGCACTTTCGGCTCGCTCACACCATCGGTGATGGCCGCCGCGATGAAACCAAGGGGCTTGATGGTGGTCAGCACCTCGAGGGCGCGGACAGGCAGGCTCACCGCCAGCAGCGCAGTGATCAGAGTAAGAATTCGCATAGAGGTCTCGTCAGGGAGTGAGTGTGTGATAATATAACAAACCAACGTCGCTGTTATATTATAACTCTCACAGGCTGTAAACCCCGGAGCTGTCATGACCCAACTGGTGGAGCTGAAAGAGGTCTGTCTGTCGTTTGACGGACGATCCGTGCTCGACAAGGTCTCCTTTACCCTGAACAAAGGCAAAATCACCACGCTGGTCGGCCCCAACGGGGCGGGCAAGAGCACCCTGAGCAAGCTGGTGCTGGGCCTGCTCAACCCGGACTCCGGCAAGATCATTCGTCGTCGCGATCTGCGGGTCGGCTATGTCCCCCAGCGCCTCTATCTGGACCCCACCCTGCCGCTGACGGTGCGCCGCTTCCTGCAGCTCGGCAAGAACAGCCGCCTCTCCATCGAGGAAGCGCTGGAGCGGGTCGGCGCCCAGGATCTTCTGGACAACCGGATGCAGAAACTCTCCGGCGGCGAGATGCAGCGGGTGCTGCTGGCCCGTGCCCTGCTGGTCAAGCCCGAGCTGCTGGTGCTGGACGAACCGGTTCAAGGCGTGGATATCACGGGCCAGATAGAGCTTTACGCCCTCATCAGCCAGCTGGCGGCCGAGTTCAACTGCGCCGTGCTGATGGTCTCCCACGATCTGCACCTGGTGATGGCCAGCACCCACGAGGTGATCTGCCTCAATCGCCATGTCTGCTGCCACGGCGAGCCGGAGAGCGTGGCGCGCCACCCCGAATTTGCCCGCCTGTTCGGACGCCCGGAGCGGGAGGTGCTGGCGGTCTATACCCACCATCATCACTGCGACGGCGAACACCATCATCATGAGCAGCAGGTCCCCGTCATCCGCCTGCCGTCTCGCAATCCATAAGCGCAGTTAAGGACATTCAAGTGGACAGCTTTCTGTTATACGCCCTCGCGGCCGGCCTCGGCATCGCCCTGCTGGCCGGGCCCCTCGGCAGCTTCGTGGTGTGGCGCAAGATGGCCTACTTTGGCGACACCCTCTCCCACGCCTGCCTGTTCGGCATCGCCCTCGGCATACTGCTGCAGGTGGATCTCACCCTGGCGGTGGTGGTCTGCTGCCTCGCCATGGCCATGCTGCTGGTGATCATGAGCCGCAACCAGCAGGTGGCGACCGATACCCTGCTCGGCATCCTGGCCCACAGCGCCTTGTCGCTGGGCCTGGTCACCTTAAGCTTCATGGACAACGTGCGGGTGGATCTGATGGCCTATCTGTTCGGTGACCTGCTCTCGGTACAACCCATGGATCTGCTCTGGATCTACGGCGGCGGCGCCCTGGTGCTGCTTACCCTGTGGCGGCTGTGGGATCCCCTGCTCTCCATGACCATCTCGGAAGAGCTGGCGCGGGTGGAGGGAGTACGGGTCGATGTGCTGCGCTGCGTGTTGATGCTGCTGATAGGCCTGGTGATCGCCGTGGCCATGAAATTTGTCGGGGCGCTGATCATCACCTCGCTCCTGATCATTCCCGCCGCCACCGCCCGCCGCTTCAGCCAGACGCCGGAGCAGATGGCCGGCTTCGCGGCCCTGATCGGCTGTCTCGCCGTGCTGGGGGGCCTGACCCTCTCCTGGTACCAGGACACCCCCGCAGGCCCCTCGGTCGTGGTCTGCGCCACCAGCCTCTTTATCCTGAGCCAGTTCAAGAAAGCCTGATCCTGGAGTGGCCTGATCCCAGCTGTCAGGCCACTCCCAATCTCGCCTCCTCGTTCATCCCCTGCCCCCTGTTTATCCTGAGCCGGCAGCCCACCGGCTAGAGCGGCATGCTCTGGCGCGTCTCCATCATCAGCCACTGGCGCAGCCGGCTGATGGCGGGCTCATGGGCCCGGGAGCGCTTGCAGGTGAAGTAGAAGGCATCTCCCGTCTCAAGCTGGTGCACCGGCAAGGCCACCAGCTGGGGATCGTCCGGTCGCAGCATGTAATCGTTCACGAACGCCACCCCCTGATCCCAGGCCGCCGCCTCCATCGCCAGCAGCACATGGCTGAAGTGGTGCATCCGCGCCTCGTCCGGAATCACCAGCCCCCCCGCCTTGGCCCAGCGCTGCCAATCCTCCCCCCGCGCCTTGTAGATGGATTGCACCGAGAGCAGCGGCAACTGCCAGATGGCGGCAGGCCACTCCCCCTCCACCTGCTGCAGCAGGCGACGGCTGCAGACCGGAAAGAGCCGCTCCCGATAGATGAGATCGTGGCAATAGCCGCGCCCGTGGGGGGAGACGGTAATGAAACAGTCCGCCACCCGATCGGACAGCTCGGGATCTTCCGCCACCATCTCGAGGCTCAGATCCAGCTCGGGGTAGAGCTGGCGCAGCCCGGCCAGCCTGGGGATCAGCCACTTCACCGCAAACGAGCTGTAGACCGCTAGCCGCAGCCGCATCTCGCCGCCGCCGCGCAGCTGTTCGCTGCTTTGGGCTATCTGGCCGAGCCCGGCGGAGATCCCCTCGAAATAGCTCTCCCCCTGGGCGGTCAGTGACAGCAGTCGCCCCTGGCGCAGCAGCAGCCGCTCCCCCAGAAAGTCCTCAAGCAGGCGGATCTGGTGGCTGACCGCGCTCTGGCTGACATTGAGCTCCAGGGCCGCACGGGAGAAGCTGAGCAGGCGGGCAACCGCCTCGAAGTATTGAACGGCGCGCAGGGGAGGCAGTTTCATTATCCAAAATTCTCATGGATGGTGATTTTTTATCATTTTACTGGATAACAGGCGTCAGACTACCCTTCCCTCATCTAACGTGGGAGGTGGTATGAACGCAGTCGGGATTGGCATCCTCTATCTGGTGCTGGGCAACATGGTGGCGGTCTTCTCCGATGCACTGGTCAAGGTGCTGGAGCCGAGCCAGCCCGTGTTCCAGTTCGTCTTCTTCCGCCAGCTCTCCGCCGCCCTCCTGCTGGCGCCCTGGCTGCTCTGGTCCTGGCGGCGCAACCCGCCGGTGGCCATCAAGTGGCACCTGCTGCGGGCCCACATCTGGGCGATCGGCGTCTGCCTGATGGTGGTCGCCCTCACCCGCTTGCCGCTGGCCACCGCCAACGCCCTCTTCTATGCGGCCCCGCTGCTGATGGTGCCGCTCGCGGTCTGGCTGGCAGGAGAGGCGCTGTCGCGCCAGAAGGTGCTGACGGCCCTAGTGGGTTTCATCGGTGTGCTGATAGTGCTGCGCCCGACCGAGGTGAACTGGGCCGCCCTGGCCGCGCTCGGGGTGGCGCTCTCCATGGCGGTCAACAACCTGCTGATCAAGCGGATCCCGCTCAAGCAGCCCATCGCCCAGACCCTGTTCTTCACCAACGTGCTGAGCATGCCCTTCATACTGGCGCTGGCCTGGTGGGAAGGGGGGAACTGGCAGTGGCAGATGTGGTGGCCCGCCTTCGGCTCCTCGGCGCTGATCATGGTCTATGCGGGCTTGTGTGTGGTGGCCTATCGCAAGGCGGAGGCGAGCAAGATAGCCTCGGCGGAGTACACGGGCCTGCTGATGGCGGTCGCCATCGGGGTCTGGCTGTTCGACGAACAACCGGGTCTGCCGCTGCTGCTGGGGTGCCTGTGCATCATCTTGCCGCTGGTCGCCATGGCGCGCGGCAAGTCAAAACCGCTGGCAGAGCCGGCGCTCTGAATCAAAGCAGCAAGGTGGCAACCCGCTGCTGCAGATGGGGGATCACGGCCTGCTCGAACCAGGGGTTCTTCCTGAGCCAGAAGGTGTTGCGTGGGGATGGGTGCGGCAACGGCAGCCAGCCGGGACCATAGTCAGCCCAGTTGCGTACCGTCTCGGTAAGGGACTCCTTGCCCGCCTCCCGCAGATAGTGGCGCTGGGCGTACTGGCCGATAAGCAGGGTCAACTCTATGTTGGGCAACAGCATCAGCACCTTGTCGTGCCAGGTGGGGGCACATTCTGGGCGCGGCGGCAGATCCCCCGACTTGCCCTTACCGGGGTAGCAGAGCCCCATGGGCATGATGGCGATGCGGGACTCGTCATAGAAGGTGGGCTTGTCCACCCCGAGCCAGTGGCGCAGCCGATCACCGGATGGATCGTCCCAGGGGATGCCGCTGGCATGGACACGGGTACCGGGCGCCTGACCGATGATCAGCAGGCGAGCGCGCTCGCTGCCGCGGATCACCGGCCTGGGCCCGAGCGGCAGGTGGGCCTCGCACAGGCGGCAGGCCCGGATCTGTTCAAACAGCAGGTCTAGTCGGTTCATGGCCTGATGGTAACAGAGTTTCCGGCAGGATCCCGCTTGTGGAACCGGCGGCAGATACTTATCATGCGGCCACATTTGTTTAATTTAATAAACGGAAAGCGATGAAGAACTGGCTGGGCCCCGGCAGTGCGGCCCTTTCCTTCGTGCTCTGGGGCATGCTGCCCCTCTATTACCAGTTCATGCCCGAGATCAACATGTGGGAGCTGCTCTCCCACCGGGTGCTCTGGTCTGTTGTCCTGCTGGGCGGCCTCTTCCTGCTGCTCGGCGTGCGGGTCCCCTGGGCACGCCTGCGCAGCGAACCCCGCCAGCTCGGTCTCATCCTGCTGGCGGGCCCCGTCATGTCCATCAGCTGGTGCATGTTCACCTGGTGCCTGACCACGGGCCAGGTGCTGGCCACCAGCCTCGCCTTCTTCATGACGCCGCTGTTCAACATCGCCTTCGCCGTGCTCTTCCTCAAGGAGCGGCTCACCCCCCAGAAGCATCTGGCGGTCGCCCTGGCCCTGGCGGGGCTGGCCTACATGCTGTTCTCCTACGGCGAGCTGCCCTGGTTCTCCCTCATCATGGGGGCCAACTTCGCCTTCTACGGCCTCATCAAGAAGAAGGTGCGCCACGATGCCGGTGTCAGCCTCTACCTCGAGTCCCTGGCCCAGCTTCCGGTCGCCCTGCTGATCCTCGCCTGGTTGGGCCTGCACGGCATGAGCCAGTTCATGGCCGGTGACTGGGCCGACAAGCTGCTGCTGATGGGCAGCGCCCCCGCGACCCTGCTGCCGGTGGGGCTGTTCTGCTACGCAGTGGCACGCACCCGCATGAGCACTGTGGGGCTGCTGCAATACATAGAGCCGAGCCTCGCCTTCCTGCTCGCCATCTTCTGGTTTGGGGAGATCCCGGATCCGGTGAAATCGGTGGGCTTCGCCTTCGTCTGGGCCGGCCTGCTGGTGAGCCTGCTGCCCCTGCACCTGCTCAGGCGCGGCCGGGTCCAGTGGAAAGAGTCATGACGACGGACGTCTGTACCGATAAGCCTGCATCTAACTGGTTTATCTATCTGGTGCGCACCGGTGCGGGCTCGCTCTATGCGGGGATCAGCACGGATCCCGAGCGGCGCCTGCGCCAGCACCAGAGCGGCAAGGGTGCCCGCGCCCTGCGTGGCAAGGGGCCGCTGGCCCTGGTGTGGCGCCAGAGGGTGGCGGACAAGGGCGAGGCGCTGCGCCTCGAGTATCGCCTCAAGCAGCAGAGCAAGGCATTCAAGGAGCGCCTGGTGCTCGACCCCGGACTCTGGCACGACTGGAGCCAACCCTGGCTGAGCGCCGATACAGCCCCCATCGATCCGTCCCCCTGAACCAGTCGCTCCCGCCATAAAAAAGGCCGCTGGGAGCAGCGGCCAAGGAAGGATCCGATAGCAGGGAGGCTTAACGGTAGGTGTTCGACTGCTTGCGCCTGTTGCTGAGCAACCAGCACACCGCCAGCACCAGCAGCAGCCAGGGCGCCAGCTTGATGATGAGGGCAAACATGCCGGCCAGGGCGCCAAACAGCACGAAGACCCCGCTCACCAGCAGCATGGCCAGCACGGTAAAACCGGTCAGCGCCATGGTCACCAGCACCAGCATCAAGACGATAAATTCCAGCATGTTGTGCTCCTCACAGGCTTGCAGTGGCCAGCGGGTCTGATCCGGGGATCAATCCAGCCAGCGTTTCAATTCACGACGGGGCGGCATCACCAGCACCGCCAGCAGATAGAGGGCCAGGGCCAGGGGCGGCATCAGGATAAGCGCCAGCAAGGCCAGCACCCGCACCGTCACCCTCGAGATCCCAAGCCCCCTGGCCAGACCGGCACAGACCCCGGTCAGCTTGCGATGGGCCAGATCTTTGGGCCAGGGGCTCATGGTTATGCCTCCGCCTTACGGCTTTTCAGGCGAGCCAGCTCGCGCTCAATCTCGTCGTTCAACTCCAGCTCGCGGAACTGGGCCTCCAGGGAGGGATTCTGCCCCAGGGTCGCCGCCTCCAGCTGGGCTTCCAGCTGATCGACCCGGCCCTGAAAGCCGTCGAAGCGGGCCATCAACTCATGCATGCGCTGGTTGTCCACCTGGGCGCGGGCACGGATCCGGCTATGGGCTGTCTGTTCGCGCAGGGTCAGCATCTTCTGCTTCTCGCGGGCCTCGGTCAGCTTGGTCGCCAGCCGCTCGCTGTCGGCGGTGAGCTGGGCCAGCACCTCGGCCACCCGGGCCTTGTCCTGCTCCAGTTGCTCGCACTTCTTGACCTCTGCCAGCTTCTCCGTGAGGGCGGCACGGGCCAGATCCTCACGTCCCTTCTGGATGGCGAGCTCGGCCTTGGCAGACCACTCCTGGATCTGGTGGCGCAGCGCCTGCTGATGGCGCTCCAGCTGTTTCTGTTCGGCGATGACGCGGGCGGCCTGGGTTCTCATCTCGATCTGCACCTGCTCCATCTCTTCGATCATCAGACGCAGCATCTTCTCCGGCTCTTCACTCTTGTCGAGCAGGCTGTGCAGGTTGGCATTGATCACGTCGGTCAGGCGGCTGAATACGCTCATGGTCTGGCTCCTTGTTAATGGGGATGTCACTCTCTTCCCATGGCATTACAAGAGCCGTGCCAAGATAATTTATTGTTGTTTTACAGATAGATGGAGACTCGACATTGCCATCTCAAGGCCATGAGTTGGCGAGAATTGCCAATGATGTGGTGATTTTAACCAATAAAAAGGGAGCCAGCGGCTCCCTTCATGAAGTTGGGCTCAGCCTCAGGCGGCCGGGCGATGGCCCAGCTTGCCATCCAGCTCCGCCAGCTTGGCTTCCATCCTGGCCCGGCAGGTATCCGACAGATCCCGGATGCCGGCGGCGCCGTGCTCCTTGCTGCACAGGGGGGGCAGCATCTCCAGCAGCACCTCGCCGTTGTCCCAGCGGTTCAGGTCCACCTGACCGAAATAGCTGGAGCAGACGATGGGCACCACGGGCACTTCGGCCTGGACGGCGGTGTGGAAGGCGCCGGCCTTGAACGGCAGCAGACCGCGGCCCTGGGAGCGGGTCCCTTCCGGGAACATCCAGATGGAGGTGCCGTGGTGCTTGATGCGATCCACCACCTGGCCTATGGTGCCGATGGCGCGGGAGCGGTTGGATCTGTCGATCAGCACGTTGCCGGAGAGCCAGAAGATGAGGCCGAAGAAGGGCAGCCACAGCAGGCTCTTCTTGCCCACCGCCACCACGCCGGGGCGCACGGCACCGGTCACTGTGAAGATGTCGAAGTTGCTCTGGTGATTGCAGACATAGACGGCAGGCCCCACCGACTTGACCTCGTCCGGAATGGTGACCCGGACCTTGAGCCCGATGAGCGGGCAGACGGCATGGTACATGCGGGCGAAAACATAGACGTTGTTGGGGTGGCGCGGACGCACCAGACAGAGCAACAGACCAAACACGAACCAGAAGATGAGCAGCAGGGTAAGCAGCAGCACACGGGCAAGTTTGAGCATCGAACACCTCGGAATTTGACTCGGCGCAGTATACTGGTCCCCCTTTTAGCGAACAAGCGTTCGCCAGACAGAACCGACCACCCCAGAGGGAGCATGTGGTCGTATCGAATCCCGCTGGCTTGCTCACGCCACCATTGATCGATAGGATATGCACCATTCAACAGGGTAGGACGAGCATGATTTTGCGACAACGCGTGGCGACAAGACTCCTGCTGCTGGTCTGCATCCTGGTGATCAACTGTGCGGCCCAGCCGCTGGCCAGGCTGGCACAGCTCGACCAGGCACTGAGCTGCCAGATGCTCCCCCTCTCCTCGTCCAGCGCCGATGCCGACGAGGGGCAAGCCGCGACGCCCCAGCCCAGCAGTTGCCAGCTCAACGGCAAGTGGCTCAGTGCCGCCAGCCTGCTCTGCGCCGAGCAGATCTTCTTTGCCATCGCCTTCGTGATTGCCCTGCTGGCGCCCCTGTCGCGCCGCGCCCCTGCGCTTCCTCCGCCCATCAACATCTCGCCTCCCGAGCGGCGACTGCACCTCACCCTCTGCGTCTGGCGGGAATGAGTCTGCGGCGGTTTTCTCCACCCTGACTTTCATTTTCAAGAGACAAACACATGTCAAACATCATCAAGACCGCCCTGTTGCTGAGCGGTCTGCTGTGGCAATCCATGGGATTGGCCAGCGACACCGGCTGGCTCACCAGCCCCCAGAACGATCACGCCAAGGTGCGGCTGCAAGCTGACACCCGGGATCCCGCCGCCCCCCGGGTGCTGCTCAGCCTGCAGCTTGAATCCGGCTGGAAAACCTATTGGCAGAACCCGGGGGAAGGTGGCATAGCCCCCGAGATCCTCTGGGATAAGCCCGAGCCGACGGCGCAGTGGCACTGGCCCGTGCCGGAGAGATTTGACGTCAGCGGCATCTCGACCCAGGGCTATCAGGGGGACGTCAGCCTTCCCATCAGCCTCACCCGCCGCGGCGGCGAAGCACTGACGGGCACCCTGCGCCTCTCGACCTGCAGCAACGTCTGCATCCTGACCGACTACCCCTTCACCCTGGCGCTGGATGGCGCTGCCCCTGACGGGTTCGACCTTGCCTATGCGAAGGCGATGAGCACGCTGCCACAGGCCATGCCGGGTACTGTCACCCTCAAGGCGGGCTACCGGCAGAACCAGCTGCAGCTGACCGCCGACAACCCCCAGGGTTGGCAGGATCCCCAGGTCTTCCTCCAGCGCCTGGAAGGGGCAGAATTTGGCGAGCCCAGCCTGGAGGTACAGGGCAACACCCTGATCGCCCGCATTCCGGTCAGCGACGGCTGGCAGGGGGATGCCCCCGATATCCGAACCCAGCCACTCGGGTTGGTGCTGGCAAGCGGCGAGCAGGCCTGGCAGAGCGAGGTCCGCATTGGTGAGCCCCTGACCCTGCCGAGCGGCGGCCAGTCGCTGCTCTGGCTGCTGGGAGCCGCGCTGCTGGGGGGCCTCATCCTCAACCTGATGCCCTGCGTGCTGCCGGTGCTGGCCCTCAAGCTGGGATCCGTGCTGCAGCTCGAGAGCCGGGAGCGCCGCCCGGTGCGCCTGCAATTCCTAGCGGCCAGTGCCGGCATCCTGGTCTCCTTCTGGGCGCTGGCGCTGATGAGCACCCTGCTGCGCGCCACCCAGGGAGCGGTCGGCTGGGGCATCCAGTTCCAGAGTGTCTGGTTTATCGGCTTCATGGTGGTGGTGACGGCGCTGTTTTGCGCCAACCTGCTGGGGCTGTTCGAGCTGCGGCTGCCGAGCAACCTCAATACCCGCCTGGCCACCAGCGGCGGTCAGGGGCTGGGGGGTCACTTCCTGCAGGGTTGCTTCGCCACCCTGCTGGCCACCCCCTGCTCGGCTCCCTTCCTCGGCACTGCGGTCGCCTTTGCCCTCGGGGCGCCGCTCGGCCAGCTCTGGCTCATCTTTACTGCGCTCGGTGTCGGCATGAGCCTGCCCTGGCTGCTGATCGCCGCCTTCCCCCGCCTGGCGCTCTGGTTGCCGAAGCCGGGCCGCTGGATGGGGCGCCTGCGCACCCTGCTCGGCCTGATGATGCTGGGCTCCAGCCTCTGGCTACTCAGCCTGCTCGGCAACCACGTCGGCCCCTTCTGGATGCTGATCCTGATGGCGCTGATGCTGACGGCCCTGCTGCTGGCCGTCGTCTGGCGCCACGGCATACGCGCGCTGACTCTGGGGCTGGCGCTGGGCTGCCTGCTGGGCGGGGCTCTGCTGCTCGGCGGCGCCTTCACCCTGGACGGCAAGCCCCAGCAGGACAGGGTCGACTGGCAGCCGCTCTCGGAGCAGGCCATCGAACTAGCACTGGCCCAGAACAAGCGAGTCTTCGTCGATGTGACCGCCGACTGGTGCATCACCTGCAAGGCCAACAAATTCAACGTACTGCTGCGCGATGATGTGCAACAGGCCCTGAGCGCTCCCGATGTGGTGGCCCTGCGCGGGGACTGGAGCCGCCCCTCCGACGGCATCGCCAGCTTCCTGCGCCAGCGCGGCAGCGTGGCCATTCCCTTCAACCAGATCTACGGGCCCGGCCTGACGGATGGCGAGATCCTCTCCCCCCTGCTGGACCGATCGACCCTGCTTGCCACCCTGGCGCAAGCCGGCATTGCCCCCTTTCAAGGAGAAACCAAATGAAACCGACCCTGCTCGCCCTGACCCTGCTGGGCACACTCTTGACCCCGGCCCTGCACGCCGCCCCCTTCACTCCGGAACAGGAGGCCCGCATCAAGGAGCTCATTCGCGAGACCCTGGTCCAGAACCCGAAGATCCTGGATGAGGCGGCCGAATCCTGGGAGAAACAGAACGCCGCGGATCAGGCGGCCCAGCTCGGCGACTTCATCAAGGGCAACAAAGAGGTGCTGTTCAACAGCCCTACCAGCCCGCGCCTGGGGGCCAAGAACCCCAAGCTGACCCTGGTGTCCTTCACCGACTACAACTGCCCCTACTGCAAGCAGTTCGATCCCCATCTGGCCAGGCTGCTGAAGGCCTACCCAAATGATGTCGGACTGGTAATCAAGCTGCTGCCATTTAAAGGGCAGACCTCCGCCAAGGCGGCCCAGTACAGCCTGACCCTGTGGCAGCAGGATCCGGCCCGCTTCCTCGCCCTGCACGACAAGCTGATGAGCAAGCAGGGCATGCTGACCGAGGCGGACATCAACAAGGCGCTGGCGGCCACCGGCAATGTGGCGCTCAAACCCGAAGCCAAGGCCACCGAGGAGCTGCGCAATAGCCTGCGCATCGGTACCCTGCTTGGCGTGCAAGGGACACCGGCCACATTGATCGGAAACCAGCTGGTGTCGGGCGCTATCCCCTATGAAGAGCTGGAGCAAATCGTGCAAGCCGAACTGGCCAGGCAGGGGTAAGCCATGTCAGAGACGGTAAAAACGCGACCCCGCTGGCGACGCTGGGGCAAGGAGGCGCTCTGGCTGCTGCTGTTTGCCCTGGTCATCTCGACTGTGCTAGATCTGTGGCGCAGCCCGGCGCTGCCGGAGGGGAGCCCGCTGCCTGTGCTGACCCTGCAAGATGGCACCCAGGCCGACCTGCAGGCCATGAGCCGGGACAAGCCCTTGCTGGTCTACTACTGGGCCAGCTGGTGCGCCGTCTGCCGCTTTACCACTCCGACAGTGGAGCAGCTCTGGCAAGACGGCGGCAATGTGCTGACGGTGGCGCTGCGCTCCGGCGACGACGCCAGGTTGCAGCAGGGCATGGCCAGGAAGGGGCTGACCTTCCCGACTTACAACGATGAGCAGGGGGCGCTTGCCGCCCGCTGGCAGGTGAGCGTCACCCCCAGCTTCCTCATCATCAAGGAGGGCAAGGTGGTGAGCAGCACCACGGGCTGGAGCAGTCGCTGGGGCTTGCAGTTGCGGTTGCTGTGGGCCAACTGGCAGGCCTGAGCCCCATCACAATGAGCAGAGCCCGGTATGACGACCGGGCTCTTTTTTTATCTGAAGGCCGTCCTTGCTGATTCGCCCCCTATTGCGCCGGTGACATCATTCCCTGGCCGACCCGGGCCTTGACGCTGGCCCGTTCGGCCTCGTCGATCACGCCGTCGCCATTCTTGTCCATCTTGGTGAAGACGGCCTCATGGCGTTCCATGAACTGCGCCTTGGTCGTATCCTGCATCGGCCTCATGTTGCCCATCTTGCCCGGCATGGCCTTGCCCGATTGCTTCATCGCCTCTTGCATCTTGGCCATGGCGGCCTCTCTCTCGGCGACCGACAGGGTGCCATCGCCGTTGCTGTCTTGCCGGGCGAAGCGCTGCTCGGCTCTCTCCATGAACTGGGCCTTGGTGACATCCCCCTTGATAAACATCAAGGGCTCATCGAGGCTCTCATCGGCGGCGATGGCGACACCGCCCAGCAGTGCCAGAGGCAGAAGATAACGTTTGAACATGGCGGTGAATTCCTTTTGATGGCCGCGATCTTGTCGAGGCCTGATGAGGATCGCCAGGGCAGGTCCCTTGTCACATGCACGCCCGGCGATTTGGTACCTGCATGAGCGCACTGTCGCCCGTCACGGATACCCTCTGTCAGTGTAGTCCCCATGCCAGACGGGCTGGCAAGCCGCTTAATGACGTTCGGGATCCCCGTTCGTCCCGGATCGCCCTCATATCGCGTCCTATTCATGGCGGTGGCCGGTGGTTTCCGTTAAAATGACGGGTTTTTACCGTGCCTGGTTCCCCCAAGCCCCATCAGGCGCCAGCATTGTGACTCTGATGATGCCAGTGATGCAGGATCTGCCATGAACAACTACTTTCGGGTGCTGGGCGTCAAGTCCAACGCCAGCGAAAACGACATCAAGAAAGCCTATCGACGGCTCTCGAACCAGTACCACCCCGACAAGTTGCACGGGGCGAGCGAAGAAGAGAAAGAGCAGGCAGCCATCAAGCTGCATCAGGTGAAGAAGGCCTACGAAGTGCTTTCCGATCCCAAGGCGAGAGCCGCTTTTATCAAGGATTTCAACAACGTCATCGTGACCGATCCCGCTGCTGCCATGCAGGAGATGTGGGACCAATTCTACCCCTGAGGGCGCTATGCAAAAAAAATGGGACCAGGCTCGACTCAAGGCGCTGCAAAGTGATGCCAGCGAGAACATCGAATCCTACCGGGATCAGGATCAGCCCAAGGCACTCGAGCAGTTCACCGGCAAGATGAAGGCCCTGCTGCTGGCCGACATCAGCATGCTGGAGTTCATGCCCGAATACCTGCCGCTCGCCCTCTATGGCCGGGTGCAGTTCCCGCCCAAGGCGAAGCCGCAGTGGGCCAGGTGGCTCGCCGACGGCGTACAACCCTCATGGGACGAGTTCAAGGTGTCGGTGGCGTTCAACAACGCCGATCTGCCGCTGGTCAAGGCGGTGCGGGCCCAGAGCGAAGATCAGCTGATCGAAGCCTGCGCCGTGCTCTACCTGCTGGACAACCCCCTGCCCCGCGGTGGCCGTCGTGCCGATGACGACTACGAGCTACGCGACGAAAATGACGAAGACGGGGAAGATGCCGACGCCGACTATCATGGCGGTGATGGCGAGGAAGACGATCAGGACATGTACGACGAAGTGCGTTTCTAATTTGAGGCAAAGCATGAACAGTCTGATAGAAATTACCGCCATCGAGATCAAAGAGCTGGCCGTGATCGAGCCCAAGCAGGCCAGCGAAAAATTCGAGCTGATCGCCAAGACAATGTCCGACGAGCAGTTGGCCGAAGTCATTGAAAACATTGATATCGTCACCCTGACCCAGATCAACGGCCAGCACGACATCTCCTTCCCGTCCATCATCTCCGAGCTGATGACCCCGGAGCGGATCCGCGACATCGTCTGCCAGCAGCCTCTCTACTGGGAGGAGGCCATCAAGAACAATGCCGAGGAGCTGCAGCAGCACACCTTCGACTTCCTCAACTACCTGATCCGCACCCAGGACAGCGAGGCCAAGCAGCGCGAGATCCTGGAGTGCATCGCCGACGATCCCGCCGGGCTCTTCTACCTCGCCATCCCCTTCATCGAGTTCTACCGTGGCGATCGCTACGAGGACGACGAGGGCTTTGGCGACGTGCTGCACGCCGAGGAGGAAGATCTCGAGGAGTCCCTGCGCTACAGCGAACGCCAACAGGCCGAGGGCACCCACGACTATCCGCTGGATGACCCGAGAAGCCTCTTGATGCTCATTCGCGAGCAGGCCCCCGAGGTGGAGAAAGCCATCAAGTCGCTGCTGCGCAGCGAGAACGCCACCTGGGAGGGGATCATCAACAAGTTCGCCAACGAGCTGGTGATGCAGGCCAAGGAGAAGAACCAGGTCAGCGACGAGTACGACGAAGTGGACGACATGTTCAGCTTCCTGGATTGAGGAGAGCCCTATGCAACTAGTCATCCGCGAGGCCAACGAAGGCCCCTTCCTCACCCAGGTGCTGCGCTTTGGCGCCGAGCGTGAACTGCTGAGCGCCCAGCAACTTGCCGCCATCAAGGGCAAGGCGGTGCTGATGAGCCTGAAATTCGCCGACAAGTACTACAACAAGTACAAGATGCATCTGCTGGAGCAGGCCGCCCACGACGTCATCGGCGTGGTGAGCTTAGGATTGCAGGAGCTCTCCGGGCGCGACACGGCCCGGGCCCTGGCCCTGCTGCAGGCGCCGGAAGGGCCCATCAAGCCGTTCCAGAAGGGCTGGTCCATGCTGATCTCCGTCAGCCCCAAACAGACCGGCAACAGCCTCTATGGCGACGTGGATGCCCGTCTGCTGGACAAGATCTCGAGCCCTCCCGATGTGGAGGAGTGGCAAGGGTGGCAGGAGTACGAGAAGGCGTTGGCCGAGCACAACAAGGTCCGCCTGATGGGGCTCATCGATCAGCACTTCTTCGCCTGCGAGAGCGATCACCCCACCATGGAGGACAAGCTGGCCGAGGCCCTGCTCTACCGCATCCTGTGCGGCAAGGGCAGCGGCGCCGCCCCCCTCAAGGTGAAGCAGGATCTCAAGCGCCGGCTGGCGCGGGAGATTGAGCTCGACGAGGCCTGGTACGACACCGCGCATCTGACCACCCAGCTTGCCCTCATGCTCGCCGAGCTGCCCGCCGACATGGCCGATGCCCTCCGCCTGGAGCTGAGCCCGGGCTTCGTGCCCAACCTGCTGCACACCCTGGGGTTTGTGCGCCAGTACCAGCAGCAGCAAAGGGAGAACGCCTCGCCGGAGAAGCTCGACAACATCGAGATGCGCGCCGGCCTCAGGCACCCCCTGCTCGGCTGGCCCCTCTACCACGACTTCTAGGGCGGTTGCCTGCCTTGAGAACTTGTCCCCCAACGCCCGGCTCGCCGGGCGTTGTCATCTCTGGGCCCCCGCACAGGCGCCGCCAATAAAAAGTGCCCCTATAAGCGCTAGCGTACAGACGCCCCTGCCGGGGTGAGGGAAGATGGCCCATCACGAACAGGCGCAGGTCGCGCCCAACCGATATCCGGCCCCTGGCGCGTCATCCCCTGCGCCCCGGCGCCACCTGAACCAACCACTATCCGGGCTGATGCGTCGGGGGTCCGGGTCGAGATCGGCAACCCCACCGGGATGGCTTGCCGCATACCCCAGACGCATTGCACAACATCAAGAGGTAACCCCATGAACAAGCTCCATGGTTTGGCACGAGGAGTGGCGGCAATGGCCCTGCTGATTGGGCTGGCCGCCTGCTCCGGCATGTCGCAACAGGGCAAGAGTACCGCTGTGGGTGCCGGCATAGGTGCCGTCGGCGGCTCCGTCCTGACCGGAGGCAGCGCGGCTGGCACCATAGGTGGGGCCGTCGTCGGTGGCGTCATCGGCCACGAGATCAAGAAATAGGTCTCCCCCTACCTTCTCATCCAGCGCCCGATCCGTCGGGCGCTGTTCTGCCTGGCCTCATGACCCCAATGCCGGCTGGGTGGCGCCAACTACCTCCTCAGCGTCATTGGCCCACATTTTGTCAGGGATATAATGGCCCCCCCCCATACCGACCGCAGGGGAGCGCAGTGAGCAGAAAACCCGACCGCATCACCGCCATGCAGCAGATCATCGACGCAGTGAAACAAGAATTCCCGCTTTATCAGCCAGATACCTTCAAATGCGGGCCGGACAACGGCTGCATCGGCTGCCCCAAGAAGCTGATGGAGCTGGTGGATACGGACCTCTGCTACTGGCAATACCAGATCCAGCGCGGCATTGCGCCCAGCTTCGACGAGCTCAACCGCTTCGGCAAGATGTGCAAGAACATCCGCCGGGCCCTGGTGAAGAATGACCGGATCCCCGCCTGATGCTCTGCACCCGCATCTGATAAGGTTTACCGACAGGCCCGGAACGGGCACACGCGAGAAGGAGACCAGGATGACCCAGGAGCGGATCCAGACCCGATATAAGCTGGCGGGCCCCTTTGCCACTCAGGCCGAGTGGGAGCAAGCCATAGCCCGGGCAATAGAGCACCACAAGCAGGACTTCTTCCCCCTGCTGGAGCGGCTGGTGGATGAGGGCAATCCCGCGGTCAACCTCAGCCAGGAGCACCCGCCGCGAGTGCTTGGCATAGTGCTCGACGCCGAAGGCGCCACAGGCAAGGCCCAGCTCAGCTACGAATCCAACTTCTTCGAGTGCTGCCTCATCGTCGACGAATATGAGCAGCACCAGATCAGCCTGCCCTTTCGCCTGGAAGGGGGCGAGCTTGTCTTCGACCTTGAGCTGCCCATCCCCTGGAATTTCAATAATTAATACTTCGGCGGTGCGATAAGCGCAGCGCATGGCTCCGGCAACCCGGGTGAAATCGATGGGGCTGTGCCAGGGGCTGAATGAAACGATGGCCAAGAAGGCGGGAGCTCCGAGATAACGGCTTGATGGATGGCAGTTAAATAAAGAGGCTGGCGTGGCTACCCAGGTGCCCCACTTGGTGTAGGGTTGACTCCATGCCAACTGAATGAACTATCGGGGGTCAGCATGGGTGAGCACCAATCTGCAGCAAGGCCGGTATTGAACGACGGCGATAGCTTTGGCTTCGAGCGTAAAAGTGCCGGAGACTTCCCCTTTTATCACCAGCCCCCGAATGCCTTGTCTGGCCGCAGCTGGGTGCTGATCCTGCTGGGGGTGGTGCTGGGTTTCGCCGTGCTGACGGCGCACCTTGCATTTTATAAAACCACGGCGGGCGGCTTTGTATCCGCCATCCTGTTCCCTCTCATCCCCCTGGCCGTGCTTGCCATGGTGGCGGGTAAGGCATGGCGAGCGCTGTTTCGAACGCCGACGGGGCGGGATTTCCTCTTGATGCTGGCGATCGCCGTCGTCAACATTCTGGTCTCGGTCGCCGTTGCCCTGGTGCTGCAGCAGCTGTTCAAGATGAGTGACAACCCGGTCAGCGCCATGCTGGCAGAGGCCCCCAATACGGCGCGCATCCTCTTCTATTTAAAAACGGCCCCTCAGCTCTTTGGCGAGGAGGTGGTCTCCATCCTGCCTTTTCTGGCCATCCTCTGGTTTTGTCACACAAAGCTCAGCCTGAGCCGCAAGTCCGCCATCATCATAGCCTGGCTATCCACTGCCCTTATCTTCGGGGCCATGCACCTGCCCACTTATGACTGGAATTTTCTGCAATGTTTTCTGGTGATCGGCACGGCCCGCATCGTGCTGCTAAGTGGTTACATCATCACCAAAAACATCTGGGTATCGACCGGCGCGCACATCATCAATGACTGGCTTCTGTTTACCGGCATGGTGCTGCTGCATGGTGCCTAGACCGGCATATAAGGCCGGGCCATGATCACAAGAAAGGAGCCCTGACGGCTCCTTTTTCCATTACCCCGCCCATAGAAAAGGCGAGACCCTTGCCTCGCCTTTGCCTGCGTCAGGTGGGGATCAGGTGAGATAGTAACGCCACGACCTGCTCGGCTCTGCATAGCCGACCCGGATGCAGAAGGGGGCGAGCTCGTGATTCGCCTGCTCCAGGCTGAGGGTCTGGTGGGCATCCTGCTCGCACCACTGCACGAACTCGTCGCTGTTGAAGCTGTAGTGATCCCCGTGAAAGGCCCCGTGGGCCTCGATAAGCCCTATGGCTTTCTTCGTTTCCATGTTTGGCCTCCTGGCACTGTGCTGTTCCTTTCAAGCTTAGCGAGCGGGGGCGAGTAGGGTCGATTAGCGCAGCGTAATCGTCCACGCCATTGGCACCGTGGCGATTGGAAAAAGGAAAAGAGGGGTTGCCAGCAAGACAGCTGCAGCCGGTTTTCGCGCGCGTCTGATTACGCTTCGCTAATCAGCTGGTGCACAATGGCCGTATTGCCCACCCGAGGGCCCGAGTCGCTGCCGGGCGTAACGGGTACCAGCAAGGCCGAACCATCCCGCCACAGGCAACACCCGAGAGGAGCAGATCATGACCCTGGGAAGAATACAGACCCGCTATACGCTGGCAGGCCCCCTTGCCAGCCGCACCGAGCTGAAGCAGGCCATTGCTTACGCCATCGAGGCCCACAAGCAGGACTTCTTCCCCCTGCTGGAGCGGCTGGTAGATGTGGGGGACAGCCGCGTCAAGCTGAGCCAGAAAGACCCGCTGCGGGTGCTGGGGGTGGAGCTCGACGAGACTCGCACCAGGGGCAGCACCCGCCTCAACTACGAATCCAACTTCGCCGAGAGCTGCCGTCTTATCGACGAATACGATCAGCACCAGACCAGTGTGGCATTTACCCTCGAGGGGAAGCAGCTTGTTTTCGATCTTGAGCTGCCCATCGAGTGGAATTTCAATAACTAAGATGCGGCGGCGCAATTCACCTTGTTAATTGCACCCAACAGTTACCTCCCCTCACCCTGCCCTCTCCCAAGGGGAGAGGGAACATATCGCACCACTCTAGTGCTCTTGCTGTCTTCATCTAAACCACGCATCCCCCCTTATGTCGCCGCCAGCCTGTATAGCTACGACCAGCACTCCCTTCTCCCCTCGCGGGAGAAGGGTTGGGGATGAGGGGGGATGTAGCTTGGACTTCTTTTATATTTATCCACTCGGTTTTCAAGAACCATATGACGCTAGACATAAAATAGACTTAGATCACGAAGAGCCTCACTTGGTTATGTTAGCCTGCAGTAATATATATTAATTCTTTAATCTCTTAATTTTGTAATAAAAATTGTCGTGCGATGCCCGATGAGAGATCTTATTTAGGTGCGAATAAAAGTGGCAATTAAAATAACTGTGTTATTACTGTCATTGTTTATTTTATTGATCATCCCGGCTCACGCCAAAAACTGCAAAAAGGGACAGCCATGCGGAAACTCATGTATTTCATGGAGCAAAACATGCCGTATAAACACGTATAGCTACAAACTGGCAACCCCATCGGCCTCATCTACCTCATCGACACCAAAGGTTTATGAAAGAAAAGAGACAACTTTGAAGTCAAGTAATGTACTTGTCAGATACGTTATCCCCTCGAAATTAAATGTTCGTGCAAAGCCAAACACGTCATCATATATAGCGACACGACTTATAAAGGGTGATTTCGTTTTGCTATATAAAGTGGAAGGAAAGTGGGCCTATGTCAGTAAGAGAGGAATTTATGGATGGGTCAAAGATGAATACCTGTCTTTCTCTCCTGTCACCTGATTTAGAAAAGAAAGGAGCGATTTGATCGCTCCTTTCTGTTGGCAGTTGGCCTTTACCCTTCCTGATTTTCCCCGGCAACCGTCTCACCGGCCACGGGTTCAATCTCTATCCTGTCCACCCGTTGCAAGCCGCGGGGCAGCTTGGCGCCGCGGCGGCCGCGCTCGCCGCGGTAGTAGTCAAGGTCAGACGGCTTGAGGGTCAGCTTGCGCTTGCCGGCAAACAGGGTGACATATTGCCCCTGCGGGATAATGGCGGCCATCACCATAAACTCCTCCCGCGCCTTCACGCGAGCCGACGGAATGCTGATCAGCTTGTTGCCCTTGCCCTTGCCGAGCACCGGCAGGGTGCTGAGCGGGAACAGCAGCATGCGCCCCTCGTTGGAGATGGCCATGCAAAGATCTGTCTCCGGCGAGCCAATCTTCTGGGGCGCCATCACCAGGCCCCCTTCCGGCACGGTGAGCAGCGCCTTGCCGTTCTTGTTCTTGCCAATCAGGTCGTCATATTTGCAGACGAAGCCGTAACCGGCGTCGCTGGCGATCAGATACGGCTCCCCTTCGTTGCCCATCACCAGATGGCGCACCTCTTCCCCCGCCCCCAGGGCGAAGCGGCCGGTGAGCGGCTCCCCCTGACTGCGGGCGGAGGGCAGGGTATGCGCCTCCAGGGAATAGGTGCGGCCCAGGCTGGATAGGAACACCGCCTGCTGGTTGCTGCGGCCGCAGGCGTGGGCCAGATAGCCATCCCCCGCCTTGTAGGAGAGGCCTTCCACGTCCACGTCGTGGCCCTTGGCGGCACGCACCCAGCCCTTGTCAGACAGGATCACGGTGACCGGCTCGCTCGGGGTCAGCTCCTTCTCGGTCAGGGCCACGGCGGTGGCGCGCTCCACCAGCGGGGTGCGGCGATCGTCGCCGTACTTCTCGGCATCCGCCAAGAGCTCTTTCTTGAGCAGGGTGTTGAGGCGACGCTCCGAGCCCAGAATGAGTTCGAGCTTGTCGCGCTCCTCGGCCAGCTCTTCCTGCTCGGCACGCAGCTTGAACTCTTCCAGCTTGGCCAGATGGCGCAGTTTGAGCTCGAGGATCGCCTCGGCCTGGGTCTCGCTGATGTTGAAGCGCTCCACCATCACCTTGCCCGGTTCATCCTCGGTGCGGATGATCTCGATCACCTCGTCGATGTTGAGGTAGGCGACCAGCAAACCTTCGAGGATGTGCAGGCGGGCCAGCACCTTGTCGAGGCGATACTGCAGGCGACGGCGCACCGTCTCGCGGCGGAAAATGATCCACTCGGAGAGAATCATCTTGAGGGTCTTCACCTGGGGGCGGTTGTCCAGCCCCAGTATGTTGAGGTTGACGCGATAGTTCTTCTCCAGATCCGTGGTAGCGAACAGGTGGGCCATCAGCCCCTCCACATCCACCCGGCTGGAGCGGGGAATGATCACCAGACGGGTCGGGTTTTCGTGGTCAGATTCATCCCGCAGGTCGGTGACCATGGGCAGCTTCTTGGCCACCATCTGGGCGGCGATCTGCTCCATGATCTTGGCGCCTGAGGCCTGATGGGGCAGCGCCGTGATGACGATGTCACCATCCTCCTCGTTCCACACCGCCCGCTGCTTGATGGAGCCCTTGCCGGTCTCGTAGATTTTGCGGATGTCGTCCCGCGGCGTGATGATCTCGGCGTTGGTCGGGTAGTCCGGCCCCTGAATGTGCGTCATCAGCACATCCAGCCCCGCATTGGGGTTGTCCAGCAGCTCGGCACAGGCAAGGGCCACTTCCCGCGCGTTGTGGGGCGGGATGTCGGTCGCCATCCCCACCGCGATACCGGTCACCCCGTTGAGCAGTATGTGGGGCAGGCGGGCGGGCAGCACCACGGGTTCCTTCATGGTGCCGTCGAAGTTCGGCGTCCACTCCACCGTGCCCTGACCCAGCTCGGAGAGCAGCAGCTCGGAGAAGCGAGACAGCCGCGCCTCGGTATAACGCATGGCGGCGAAGGATTTGGGATCGTCCGGCGCCCCCCAGTTGCCCTGACCGTCCACCAGCGGGTAGCGGTAGGAGAAGGGCTGGGCCATCAGCACCATGGCTTCATAACAGGCGCTGTCGCCGTGGGGGTGGTACTTACCCAGCACGTCACCCACGGTACGGGCGGACTTCTTGTGCTTGGACAGCGCCGACAGCCCCAGCTCGCTCATGGCGTAGATGATGCGCCGCTGCACCGGTTTGAGGCCGTCGCCGATATGGGGCAGGGCCCGATCCATGATGACGTACATGGAGTAGTTCAAGTAAGCCTGTTCGGTAAAGGTGCGCATTGGCTGGCGCTCTACCCCGTCCAGACTGAGCTCGATAGCATCACTCATGTGATTATCTCTTTCGGTTCGGGAGCCGCCCCTGGGCGACTCCGGCTGATACTTGCTGGCCCGCGCGGGCCAGTCGACGGCTTAGATGATGGCGAGGTTGCCCTTCTCTTCCAGCCACTCGCGGCGATCCGGGGCGCGTTTCTTGGCCAGCAGCATGTCCATCAGTTGCAGGGTCTCGTCCCCCTCCTCCAGCTCGCCCATGGTGAGCTGCACCAGGCGGCGGGTGTTGGGATCCATGGTGGTTTCCCGCAGCTGTTTCGGGTTCATCTCACCCAGACCCTTGAATCGGGTCACCATCACCTTGCCCTTCTTCTTCTCCGCCTCGACTCGCTGCAGCACGCCGTTCTTCTCGTCCTCGTCCAGGGCATAGAAGACCTCCTTGCCGATGTCGATCCGGTAGAGCGGCGGCATGGCCACATAGACGTGGCCCTGATTGACCAGCGCGCGGAAGTGCTTCACGAACAACGCGCAGAGCAGGGTGGCGATGTGCAGACCGTCCGAGTCCGCATCCGCGAGTATGCATACCTTGCCGTAGCGCAGGCCGCTGAGATCCTCGGAGTCGGGATCGAGCCCGATGGCCACCGAGATATCGTGCACCTCTTGCGAGGCGAGCACCTGACCGGCCTCCACCTCCCAGGTGTTCAGGATCTTGCCGCGCAGCGGCATGATGGCCTGAAACTCGCGATCCCGCGCCTGCTTGGCACTACCGCCCGCGGAGTCACCCTCCACCAGAAACAGCTCACCCTGCATGGGGTCGGCGCAGTTACAGTCGGTCAGCTTGCCGGGCAGCGCCGGGCCCTGGGTTATCTTCTTGCGCACCACCGTCTTGGCGGCGCGCATCCGGCGCTGGGCGCTGCTGATACAAATCTCGGCGATCTGCTCCGCCAGCTCGGTGTTGCTGTTCAAGTAAAGGCTGAAGGCATCCTTCACCACGCCGGAGACAAACGCCGAGCTCTGACGGGACGAGAGCCGCTCCTTGGTCTGACCGGCGAACTGCGGATCCTGCATCTTGACCGAGAGGATGTAGGCGCAGCGATCCCAGATATCTTCCGGTGTGAGTTTCACCCCGCGCGGCAAGAGGTTGCGGAATTCGCAGAACTCGCGCATGGCGTCGAGCAGCCCCTGACGCAGGCCGTTGACGTGAGTGCCGCCCAGCGCAGTGGGGATCAGGTTCACATAGGATTCGGCGAGGCATTCGCCCCCTTCCGGCAGCCAGCACAGGGCCCAGTCCACCGCCGATTGATCCGTGCTGAAGGCGCCGACGAAGGGCTGCTCCGGCAGGCAGGTGAACTGCTTGACCGCATCGATCAGGTAATCCTTGAGGCCATCCTCGTAGCACCACTCGAGCTTGATGCCGGTGTTCTTGTCGAGGAACTTGATGGTGAGGCCCGGGCAGAGCACGGCCTTGGCCTTGAGCAGGTGCTCCAGCTTGCTGACCGAGAAGCGGGGCGAGTCGAAATAGCGCGCCTCTGGCCAGAAGCGCACCCGGGTGCCGGTGTTGCGGCGCCCGCAGGTGCCGGTGATGGTCAGCTCCTGCACCTTGTCGCCGCGCTCGAAGGCGATGTCATAGACCTGACCGTCCCGGCGCACCGTCACCTCGACCCGATCGGAGAGGGCGTTCACCACAGAGATGCCCACCCCGTGCAGACCGCCGGAGAACTGGTAGTTCTTGTTGGAGAACTTGCCCCCCGCGTGCAGCTTGCAGAGGATCAGCTCCACCCCGGATACCCCTTCCTCCGGGTGTATGTCGACCGGCATGCCACGACCGTCGTCGATCACCTCGAGAGACTGGTCCTCGTGCAGGATCACCTCCAGGGTGCGGGCATGGCCCGCCAGCGCCTCGTCGACGCTGTTGTCGATGACCTCCTGGCCGAGGTGATTGGGCCTGGTGGTGTCTGTGTACATGCCGGGGCGGCGACGCACCGGTTCGAGGCCATTGAGGACCTCAATGGCATCCGCATTGTATTGAGTGGACATGGAGGGCCTTGCGAATTGACGTTTGGAGGGAATCTTAACTGCTCGGCGGGGGCAGGACAAACTCCCAGCACAGAAAGCTTGATCTGAACGGGGGCCCTGCCATTTTTTCGGGAAAGGGCCGGGCCGAGGCCGGCATTGCTTTAACGATCGGCTGGATGATTGACCCCATCCAGCACCGGCACCTCGCCGAGCGCGAAGGGGTTGACTCCCTCGAGACAGGCCAGGTTGTAGCCGTACTCGGCCGGGTTGGAGCGGCGCTGGTGATGGGTATAGATGCCGCAGACCCCGCAGAAGTAATGTTTGGCGGTGCGGGTGTTGAACTGGTAGCAGCGCAGCACCTCCTCTCCCTGCAGGATGCGAATGCCAAAGAGCGGCACCGAGGCGACTATGGCCCCCCGCCGCCGGCAGAGGGAGCAGTCGCAGCGGCGGGGATCCACCACCCCGTCCGGCAGGCTGAGCTCCAGCACCAGGGCGCCGCAGTGGCAGCTGGCCCTGTGTTTCGCCTGAATGGGGGTATTGCCGATTTGTTTGATCATATGGCCTCCTTGCCACCGGGCACGGGGCCCTGTCGTCTCAATCGAACAGCGTATCCCGCCGCCCCTGCCGCACATGGTCGTGCAGGCTTTGCAGCTGGGTCGCTACCACCCGGTGGCGGGAGAGCTCGGGCAGGGCGTCGATGGGGAAATAGGCCGCTCCCCGGGTCTCGTCAGTCTCGGTGAGCAGCGATCCGCCCGTCACCTCGCACAGGAAGAAGGCCTTGTGGGCATGGGGCAGCTGCGGGGGATGGGGGTGCTTGAGCTTGTCGAACAGGGCCAGCAGCTGCACCGCACGGCACTCCAAACCGGTCTCCTCCACCACCTCGCGCACCACGGCGCCCGCCGGCGAGTCGCCTATATCACACCAGCCGCCGGGCAGGGTCCAGAGCCCGTCGCTGCGCTCCTGCACCAGCAGGATATAGCCGTCATCGTTTTGAATAAACGCCCGCACATCCAGCTTGGGGGTGGGATAGCCTTCATCCAGGGCGATCCACGAGGCGATGGCATCCGGTTTCAGGTCGCTCTGACTGGCAATGAGGGCGACCGTGGCCGCCCTGAGCGCCTCGAAGCGGGCGATATCGAAGGGATCTTGGGAGTAGGTGAGCCCGGCCTGGGCCGTGGCCAGCACCTGTTCCAGAAAGGCGGCCAACGGCGGTTGCACGGCTAGAGCCCGAGGAAGCGAATGATCTGGGCGGGATAGCGCTCGAAGCCGACGAAGGCGTGGTTGCCGCCGCACTCCAGGGAGAGGCGGGCAAACTCGTACTCCCTCAATGCCTTGCGATAGTCGAGCACCTCATCCTCCTGCTGCTGCAGGATCCAGAGCCGCTCGGGGGCATTCACCGGCACCGCCAGCGCCCGCAGCTCGTCCATGTGGGTTGGCAGCAGCTCGTAGCGCTCGTCGGTATAGGGATTGACCTGGGGGCCCAGGTAGTCGCAGAGCAGTTCATGGGGGCGCACCGCCGGGTTGATCAGGGCCGCGCGACAACCATGCAGCTCGCTCACCCGGGTCGCCATAAAGCCGCCGAGGGAGCTGCCCACGGCGCCTAACCTGAGCCGGCCATCATGGCGAGCCCTGGCCTCGGCAATGACGCCCTCGATGGCTTCCCAGGCCGCCGCCGGGGTATTGGGCTGGGCCGGGATGAGCACTTCGATGTCGGGCCTGTGTTCGGCCACCCAGGCAGCCATCTGCTGCGCCTTGGCGGAGCCCGGTGAGGAATTGAAACCGTGCAGATACAGAAGAACGGGCTTCATGCCGGCCTCCTCCCTTGTTGCACCCTGGCCGAACCAGAAGAGGAGTTGAAACCGTGCAGATAGAGCAGAACTGAACTCATGGCGCCCCTCTCAATACCCGGTGGCATCGGGGTCTGGCACGAACTGCCCCACCGGCAGCCGCCACACCTGGCTGGCAATGCGGCCATCCGGATGCAGGGTGAGATAACGCCAGCCCGGGCCGGACTCGTCCAGGGCGAAACCGTCGGACAGCGGCTTGAACTGGATGCAGGTGGAGGGGCTGGCGATCAGCCTCACCCCGCGGTGCACCTCGTCAAACTCCTGATGGACGTGGCCGAACAAGATGGTCTTCTGCTGGGGATGGCGGGCCAGCACGGCGAAGAGATCGTCGGCATTCTTGAGATTGTGCTGATCCAGCCAGGCGCAGCCCACCGGCACCGCCTGATGGTGCAGGGCGATGAGGGCGTGGCGCTCGGGATGCTGGCGCAGGGCGCAGTCCAAGGCTGCCAGCTGGTGATCGCCGAGCACACCGTGGGGTTTGCCGCGCACCTGGGTATCGAGCAGGATCACCTGCCAGTGATCTCCCACCAGCTGCTTGGCTTCGCTGATCCCGGCGGCATGGAGGTACTCCGTCATCAGGGGGCCGTCGTCGTGGTTGCCGGGCAACCAGTAGATGGGGCGCGCCAGCGGGGCCATCATGGAGGCGAACCGCTGATAGGATTCCGGGCTGTGATCCTGGGAGAGATCCCCGGTGGCGAGGATCAGATCGAACGGATGCGCGTTGGCCTGCACCTGCTCCAGCACGGCGGCCAGGCTCTCTGCGGTTCGCACGGCCAGCAGTCGTCCCTCGGCACTGGCGAAGAGATGGGTGTCGGTAATCTGTAACAGGCGCACACTGCCGTCCGGCGCCTGAGGTAGCTCTGTTTCCAAAATCACGCTTCTTTTTTATGGGTTCGACTAGAGGATGTTGATCAGGCTGGTGCCATGTTTGAGACAAAATCTTAGCCAATCGGCCAAGAATAGATTTACCTGCTCTTTTTCATCCCTGTGGTGCATTTTTTTATTGGGATAATCATAACGTGGTTGCAACATTGAAATCTGTTGCGCCGCACACACTTCCGCCATCCGCACATCGTGATACAAACGAATCTCGATACGAGCCTGCAAGTAGCTCGGCAACTCGGGATTGTGTTGCGCCAGGATCACCTGGCTGGTGAAGCGGCTCTCTTCGCTGACGGTGAGCTGGAACTGCAGGCCGTTGCCCACCTGATAGCGGCGCTCCGCCCCCACGCTGGCGCCGGGGGGCAGCAACTTCATCAAGGCCATGTAGTTCACCTCGCAGGTGCGCTGCAAGGACATCAGATCAGGCACATAGCGCTTCATCGGGCTCTGGACTAATGGCATATCGCAACTCCATCAATCAACACCCGTGGGTAATTGACCTCGCAGGTGCGCTGCAAGGACATCAGATCAGGCACATAACGCTTCATCGGGCTCTGGACTAATGGCATGTCTCGGCTCCATCAATCAGGATCCATGAAAGGTGGACCCCCTGCATGATGATAAAGTCGGTCATATGGCACCTGACCCAGGCCTGAACAGGCGCCACCTTAGCGCCCCGCCAGCCAGCGGGCCTGCAGCTCGCCATGATTGAGGGCCAGCCATTGCAGGGCGATGACGGAGGCGGCGTTGTCGATGCGCCCCTCTTTGAGCCAGGCGTAGGCCTGCTCTCGGCTCACCACATGGACCCGGATGTCTTCACCCTCTTCCGCCAGACCGTGGATCCCCGCCGCCTGGCTGGCATCCACCTCCCCCACATAGACCTCTATCCGCTCTGTGCTGCCACCCGGGCTCACCAGGTAGCTGATGGCATGCTCGCAGCGCCCCACCTCGATGCCCGCCTCTTCCACCGCCTCGCGGCGCACCACGGCTTCGGCGGTCTCCCCTTCATCTATGATGCCGGCCACCAGCTCCAGCAACCAGGGAGTGGGGCTGGTCTCGATGGCACCGATGCGGAACTGCTCCACCAGCACTATCTGGTCCAGCACGGGATCATAAGGCAGCAGCGCGGCCGCATGGCCCCGCTCGAACAGCTCGCGGACTATGGGCTCATTCCAACCACCGGCAAATAACCTGTGTTGCAGGCGATAGACGTTCACCTTGAAAAAGCCGTTGTATCCAGATGATTTATCGATGATTTTCACATCATCACCGGAAAAGTGACTGGTTTGAGGCAAGGCTTGCTGTGACATACGAGACTCCTACCAGCTTGACTTGGCTTGGTTTGACCATAATATTCGGGGGCATGAATGAACATTCATTCACTCGCTCTCGCCGACGATGAGGGATGGATTTTAGCAGCCACAGGACATTTGGCTAGGCGCGTTGCCGAGAAAACTCGCCCTGACTCTTGACGTTCCTGTCGCTGGAAAAGAGACAGTTCGCAATGAAATCTGCTTGTAGTAGAGTGGTTAAGCTGAAATCAAGCTTGGTCGGTGACAATCCCCTCCCTCATCCAGCGGACAGCTTTGGGTTGATAAATAAGGTTAAAAATATCATATGAAAAGAACACTCTTGTCAGTCATGGTGATGCTGGGTGTGAGCAGTGCCGCTCATGCCGAAGACCTGCTCGAAATCTACCAGCAAGCCCAGATCAGGGATACCCAGCTGCTGGAATCCAAGGCCAAGCGGGACCAAGCCTTCGAGAAGATCAACGAATCCCGCGCCGCCCTCTTGCCACAGATCAATCTGGGTGCCGGTCTGAACTACCTGCAGAACAAGGACGATACCCAGACAAACAGCGGTGCCACCGGCTCGGTGACCCTGGATCAGTCCGTCTATCGTCGCAGCAACTGGGTCAACCTGGACCTGACCGAGAAGAGCGCCACCCAGTCCGATGTGGCCTACAACCTCGAGTACCAGAACCTGATGCTGCGTACCGCCCAGGCCTATTTCGACGTACTCAAGGCGATGGACAGCCTGGAGTTCGTCCGTGCCAACAAGACCGCGGTAGAGCGTCAGCTGGAACAGACCCAGCAGCGCTTCGAAGTGGGCCTGACCGCCATCACCGACGTGCATGAGGCCGAGGCCGAGCGCGATCAGGCGCTGGCAGACGAGATCAATGCCGAGAACACCCTGGACAACAGCTACGAGAGCCTGCGCGAGCTGACCGGCATCGATCATCGCCAGCTGGATGTGCTCAACACCGAGCGTTTCGCCCCGCAGAAGACCCCGTTCAACTCCGACAAGTGGCTGGAGCTGGCACTGGACAAGAACCTGGAGCTGCACAGCGCCCGCATCGGCAAGGACATCGCCAAGGAGCAGATCGATCTGGCCAAGACGGGCCACGAGCCGACCCTGGATCTGGGCGCCGGCCTCACCGCCGGTTACAACGACTACAAGGACGAGATCCGCAACCCCGAGAGCAACAGCAATCAGGGCAATGTCGGTCTGAACTTCAACCTGCCGCTCTACACCGGGGGCGCCACCACCTCCCAGGTCAAGCAGGCCCAGTTCAACTACGTGGCCGCCAGCGAGCAGTTGGAGCGCAGCTTCCGCTCGGTGCAGAGCACTGTGCGTTCTTCCTATAACAACGTGAACGCCAGCATCGGCTCGGTGCGCGCCTACGGTCAGTCCGTCATCTCCGCCGACAGCGCCCTGAAGGCGACCGAGGCCGGTTATGAGGTGGGTACCCGCACCATAGTCGACGTGCTGGACGCCACCCGCAAGCTGTACCAGGCCAAGCAGAAACTCTCCGAGGCCCGCTACAACTACATCCTCAGCATCCTCTCCCTCAAGCAGGCCGCCGGCATACTGGAGCAGAAGGATCTGGAAGACGTGAACCAGGGCCTGATGCCCGCCGCCCAGGTGACGACCAAGTCCTGAGCCAAATTCACGGCATGAAAAAAGGCGACCTTGTGGTCGCCTTTTTGCTGCCTGCTTGCCCCTCGCCAGGGCGAGTGATCAGGCACCTCCGGCCGAGGCCGGAGGTGCTCAGCCGCGCTCGCGTATGGTCTTGATGATCTCGCTGGTGGAGCAGCCGTCCTCGAAGTTCAGCACCCGCACCTCGCCGCCGTTGGCGGTCACTTCGGCATAGCCGGCGATCTCTTCGGGCTTGTAGTCGCCCCCCTTGACCAAGAGGTCTGGCAGGATCTCGGCGATCAGTCGCTGGGGGGTGTCCTCACCGAAGGGCACCACCCAGTCCACGGCCCCCAGGGCCGCCAGTACCGTCATGCGGCGCTCTGTGGGGTTGACCGGACGGCCCGGCCCCTTGAGACGACGCACGGACTCATCGGTGTTGACCGCGACTATCAGGCGATCCCCCAGCTTGCCCGCATTGGCCAGGTAGGAGACGTGGCCCGCATGCAGGATGTCGAAGCAGCCATTGGTCATCACCACCTTCTCGCCGCGCAGGCGGGCGGCCTGCACGGCCACCTTGAGCTGGGCCTCGGACATGACGCCAAAGCCGGTCTCCTGCTCGGTGTAGAGGGCGTTGGCCAGCTCCACCGGGCTCACTGTGGAGGTACCCAGCTTGCCCACCACTATGCCGGCGGCGGTATTGGCCAGGGCGCAGGCCTCGTCCAGGCTCATGCCGGCGGCAAGGGAGGTCGCCAGGGTGGAGATGACGGTGTCACCGGCACCGGTGACGTCATAGACTTCGTGAGCCTGGGCCGGCAGGTGCAGCTCGGGCTGCCCTTCGCGGATCAGGGTCATGCCGTTCTCGGAACGGGTCACCAGCAGGGCGTCCAGCTCGAAGCGCTTGACCAGCTCCAGCCCCTTGGCGACCAGCTCCTCTTCGCTCTTCACCTTGCCCACCACGGCCTCGAACTCGGACATGTTGGGGGTCAGCAGGGTGGCGCCGCGATACTTCTCGAAATCCGTCCCCTTGGGATCCACCAGCACAGGGATGCCGGCGGCGCGGGCGCGGGCAATCATGCCAGGCACGTCGTTCAAGGCGCCCTTGCCGTAGTCGGAGAGGATCATCACGTCGGCCCCTGGCAGCGCCTGTTCCACCTTGCCCATCAGCAGGCTGGCATCCACGTCGTGGAAGGCCTCTTCGAAATCGAGGCGCAGCAGTTGCTGGTTGCGGGACAGCACCCGCAGCTTGGTGATGGTCGGGTAGTCGGTCAGACGAACGAAATCACAGGCGACCTTGACCCCTGCCATCTGGCCGGCCAGAGCATCGGCGGCCTCATCCTGACCGGTCAGCCCGAGCAACACGGCCTGGGCACCCAGGGCGGCGGAGTTCAGGGCCACGTTGGCGGCGCCACCCGGGCGCTCTTCGATGTGCTCGACCTTGACCACGGGCACCGGCGCCTCGGGGGAGATGCGGCCGGTGGGGCCATGCCAATAGCGATCCAACATGACATCGCCAACGACCAGAACGCGGGCTTTCTCAAACTCGGGCAGGGTGATTTTCATCTGTATCGGCTCTCAAAACCTGAAAATTTCAGCGGGCGATTTTATCACACTCTTTTCCGGGACGTGAAAAAAGCACTGCCATGCCCGCCATGGCACTTTCCGCCCGCCCCCTCTGACCAGGTGATGGCGATTCGCACCCGCCCCCGTTTTTCGGATAGAATCCCCAGATTGCGAGTGACAGCCTATCCACGGGCACCGATACCCCCGTGTCGGCTGGGCTCCCTCCCTTGCCTTTGTGAACAAGAGACTCTTCATGGCCCAAGAACATGCTCCCCGCCTCGAACCCCGTCTGTTCCATCCCCGTTACTGGGGCAGCTGGTTCGGTCTGTGCCTGCTCTGGCTGCTGGTGCTGCTGCCCTGGCGCAGCCAGATGTGGCTGGGTCGCCAGCTCGGCACCCTGGCCCGCAAGCTGTTGAAATCCCGCGTCAAGATAGCGCGCCGCAACCTGGAGCTGGCGATGCCCGAGCTCAGCCGGGATCAGCGGGAAACCCTGCTCAAACAGAACTTCGAGAGCGTGGGCTGCGCCATCTTCGAGGTGGGCATGGCCTGGTTCTGGCCGGATTGGCGGATGCGCCGCCTGATGAAGGTGGAGGGGGAAGAGCATGTCATCGCCGCCATCGAGAAGGGGCAGGGCATGCTGCTGCTCTCCTGCCACTTCCTCACCCTTGAGCTCAACGCCCGCTGCTTCGGCCTGGTGCGCCCCGGGGTCGGCGTCTATCGCCCCAACACCAATCCGGTGCTGGAGTATGCCCAGTATCACGGTCGCTGCGCCTCCAACAAGTACCTGGTGGATCGCATGGACGTGAAGGGGATGATCAAGGCACTGCGCAACGGCGACGCCCTCTGGTACGCGCCGGATCACGACTACGGCAGCCACGCCAGCGTCTTCGTGCCCTACTTCGCGGTGGAGCAGGCGGCCACCATCACGGGCACCGCCACCCTGGCGCGGGTGAAGAACACCGTCACCCTGCCCTGCTACAACATCCGTACCCAGGAGGGCTACACCCTGCACATAGGGGCGCCGCTGGAAGGCTACCCGAGCGGCGACGACCTGGTCGATGCCGCCCGCGCCAACCGCGAGATTGAAGCCGCCGTGCGCCGTGCCCCCGAGCAGTACATGTGGCTGCATCGCCGCTTCAAGACCCGTCCCAACCCGGAGGATGCGGGTTTCTACTAAGGACTCTCCCACGAAAAAGCCCTCGCACTGCGAGGGCTTTTTGTTGTCTACCGAGGCGGCCTTACTGGCGGATCAGACGGTAGATGGCGTAGCCAGGATGCTTGGCGTCACTCATCGGCAGGGTGGACTGGTACGCCAGATCTGCCCCCGCCAGGGCCTTGGCCTCCTCACCCGGGGAGGAGTAGAGGCGCACGTCAACGCCTGCGGGCAGGGCCTTCATGTGCCAGTTGTTGTTGGCCGCCGGGCTGAAACCCGCCGGATTGGCAGCAGACTGGGACTTGAGGTACTGGGCGATGATCTCCCGCGTCTCGAAGGGATCTTCGTGCACTATGTTGCTGCCGTCGATGCCCGGGAAGTGACCGCCGCCGCTGGCGCGGTAGTTGTTGGTCACCACGTAGAACTTCTGGGCCGGATCCACCGGCTGGCCATTGAAGGTGAGGCCGCTGATGCGCTGACCATCGCTCACCTTGAGCCCCTCCTTGCTGTAACGGGCTGGCTGGGTGATGTCCACCTCGTAGCTCACACCATCGATCACGTCGAAGTTGTAGGTGGGGAAGCTTTCGTTCACCAGCCACTGCACCTCTGTCTTGCCGGTGTCTATCTGGTTGAACTGGCCGGCGCTCATCTCCAGCCACTCCTTGACGGTGGCCCCGTTCACCTCGACCACCTGCAGGGTGTTCGGATAGATGTAGAGATCGGAGACGTTGCGCAGGGAGATGTCCCCCTGGGCCACGTAGGTGAAGTCATTGATGCCGTTGCGACCGCCACGGAAGGGGGCCGCCACCGACAGGATCGGGTAAGGCTCCTTGAGCAGACCGTCTTGTTGCAGCTGCTCGGCGTGCTGACGCTGGGCATCGCTCACCAGCTGCACCGAGGGGTCGTCCTGCACCAGGGCGAAGAAGCTGTGGATGGGGGAAGTGATCTTGCCAAGGGGCTCGTCCAGCCACTGGTTGGTGGCGTCGTGATCCGCCTGCACCAGATCCACCACCCGCTGATCCACGGCGCTGCCTTCGCTGGAGTCGATCTTGCGCAGACTGGCCTGGCTCTGCTTCACCTGCCACTTGCCATCCACCTGCTCCAGCTTGAGGTCGATGATGCCGAGGTGGTTGCCCCAGTAGCCCGGCATCACGGTCGGAATACCGCCGAGGGTGCCGGCCTTGTTGTCCACCTCGGGCAGATCCGGGAAGTCCCCCGGGAAGTTCTTGTGGGCATGGCCCAGCATCAGGGCATCTATCCCCTTCACCTTGGCCAGGTGCCAGGCGGAGTTCTCCATCATGGCCTCATAGCTGTTGGCATTGATGCCGGTGTGGGCCACCACCACCACCAGATCGGCCCCCTTGGCGCGCAGCTCGGGCACATAGTGGTTGGCGGTCTCGACCATGTCGGCCACCACCACCTTGCCCTCCAGATGGCGTTTGTCCCACTGCAGCACCTGTGTCGGCGTCAGACCCAGGATGCCGACCTTGACGGTCTGTGACTGGCCCTTGTCATCGGTCACCTGGCGCTCCAGCAGCAGGTAGGGGGTGAACTTGTTGCCGCTCCAGTCAATCTGTCCCTTGGCGTCGCGCTTGAAGGCGCCCGCCTCGAACACGTTGGCGTTCACATAGGGGAACTCGGCCCCCGCCAGCACCTTGCCGAGGTAATCCAGGCCGTAGTTGAACTCGTGGTTGCCGAGGTTGCCCGCGTCATATCCCAGCTCGTTCATCGCCTTGAACACCGGGTGAGCCTGCTTCTCGAGGTAGCCGGCACCGGACTGCTCGAAGATGTAGTCCGCCAGCGGCGTGCCCTGGATCAGGTCACCGTTGTCGAGCAGCAGGTTGTTGGGGTTCTCGGCGCGGGCGGCGCGGATCAGCAGGGCGGTGCGGGAGAGGCCGAACTTGCGGTCTTCCTTGTCCTGGTAGTAGTCATACCCCAGCACATTGGAGTGGATGTCGGAGGTCTGGATCAGGCGCAGGGAGACGGTCCCCGGCTGCGCCTTGCTGTCGTTTTCGTTGCTGCAGGCGGTCAGCAGCACGATGGCGGCGATTGCCCCCAGCTTCATGGAGTTATTCACTGTATTTTCCCTTTTATTATGAGTAACGCTTTACCAGCGGCGGGAATTTAACAGACGAATATGTCAGCAGATGACACCGGGACTCATTTTTATGAAGCCCGGCACAAAAATAGCCTTATGAAGCCAGCAGAGCCCCGCTGGCCAGCTTGACCGCCAGCACCAGCATTATGATACCGACCACCATATCAATGGCTTGCTGCACCCGGCCCCGGGCAAGCCAGGGAGAAAGCGCTGCCGCCCCGACTGCCAGCCCGTAGAACCACACCAGAGAGGCCAGCATGGCCCCTGCAGCGAAGGCGGGACGCAGATCCTCGGCAAACTGGCTGCCGAAGGAGCCGAGCAGCATCAGGGTATCCAGATAGACGTGGGGGTTGAGCAGGGTCACCCCCAGCGTCATGGCCAGCACGCTCTTGACCCCCATCAGCTGGGGAGAGTCCGCCAGGGCCGCCCCCTGCCCACGCCAGGCACTGCCAAGGGATCGCACCCCGAACCAGCCGAGGAACAGCACGCCGCCCCAGGTCAGCAGCGCCAGTCCGATGGGGCTGGCCGCCAGCAGGTTGGCACCGCCAAACACCCCTATGCCGATCAGCACGAGATCGCAGAAGCAGCAGAGGGTCGCCGCCAGCAGATGGTGGTTGCGATGAATGCCCCGGCTCAGCACGAAGGCGTTCTGGGCACCTATGGGGATGATCATGGCAAGGCCGAGGGTGAAGCCTTGCAGTGTGGTCGCGAACATGGACAAACCTTTGTGTGGGAGATCTGGGGGCACTATAAGGGGAGGCATGAAATCAGAGAAATTCATTCATTTTCTGATGCATTCAAAAAACTGATAAAGCGGGCAAAAAACGACATCTGGCAGGCTGTCAATTGCAGGATCTGACAATTGTGGGGTCACAGCCCCGCCCCGAGAATCGCCAAAGTGACGGGATCGGCTTGGGACAGTGGGTGATGGCGACAGAGGAGATGCCGGGCGACAGGCAAGCGTCGCCCGGCCGGCATTCACTGCAACAGTCTGGGGAAGTTGGTGACCACGACCTGCTCCAGATTCGGCAGCAATATACCGCTGCTGACCCCCTTGGCGATGGCCTGGTAGCGATTCATCGACCCCGTCTTGCGGGTGACCTGGTTGAGGTGGTAGTTCACGGTGCGCTCGGTGATCCCGAGGATGCAGGCGATCTCCCCCGATGTCTTCCCTTCGCTGGCCCAGAACAGGCACTCGGTCTCCCTGTCCGTCAGGGCCTCCTGGGGATCATCCTCCCTCATGCTCTGGCGCACTATCCGGATCGCCGCCTCGAAGATGTAGTTGGACATCCAGGAGAGGATGGGCGAGGACTCCAGCAACAGATCACTGGACGCCCGCTCCCGGGTGATGAACGACAGTATGCCGTTCTCCCCCGTCGCCCCGTGCAACGGAAACGAGATGCCGTTGCGCAAGCCGAACTCCGCCGCCAGCCCCATCACATCCATGCTCCCCTCTTGCAGGAAGCGCGCCTTCTCGTCCAGCCGGTTCCAGTAGATGGGCAGGGTCTGCGTGCGGGCGAGCTGGATGATGGGATCGCAGGCCAGCATGTTGTTCACCGTGTAGGCCTGCACCCAGGAGTCGGGGCACTGGTTGAACAACACCACCTTGGGCCTTTGCATCGACATGGGCAGGATGAGCGCGAATCGATAGTAGTCGTAGCCCATTCCCAGGGTGAAGCGGCCGATCAGCTCGGCCAGCCGGTTTCCATCCGTTACCAGCGTGAAATGTTCCAGATACTCAAGCAGTTGGTCGCGTGTCATAGGCTAGCCTCCCCTGGCCAAGGCCTTGGATTATAGCGCCTAACCATGAAATGGAGAGACATGAATGCTTGTTTTCAAAGGAAAATTGAAAGAGCACCCCAGATGGGAGGTCGAAAACGAGCTTTATCGCTTTCGCAAGCGCGTCTTCTCCGATCGGCTCGGTTGGGACGTGGAATCCCACCGGGGTCTGGAGCGGGACAGCTTCGACAAGCCCGATACCCACTGGGTGCTGATTGAAGATGAGGAGGGCCTGTGCGGTTGCATCAGGCTGCTCAGTTGTGCCCAGGACTACATGCTGCCCAGCATCTTTCCCGGTGCCCTCGCCGGCGAGCGGCCCCCGCGCGGCGCCGATGTCTGGGAGCTGACCCGCCTCGCCATCGATGCCGGCCGCGCACCCGCGCTCGACAACGGCATCAGCGAGCTGACCTGCGTCATCTTCCGCGAGGTCTATGCCTTCGCCAGGGAACAGGGGATCCGGGAGCTGGTCGCCGTGGTCAGCCTGCCGGTGGAGCGCATCTTCCGCCGCCTCGGCCTGCCCATAGAGCGGCTCGGCCACCGTCAGGCGGTGGATCTGGGGGCCGTGCGCGGGGTCGGGATCCGCTTCCATCTGGACGAGCGCTTCGAGCGCGCCGTCAACCGTCCACTGCGGGGAGAGTACGCCCCGACCGGGGAGCTGCTCGGCACCAGCTGACCCCATAAAAAAGTCCCGGGCTGACACCCGGGACCAAAACTCTCGCTATGGCCCGTTTCCACCCCATGTAAAAACGGACCAAGTGAGTATCTTATGAATCTCATCTCGTCGCTACTGTCACATCTCACAGTGACAGCATCGGGTTGTACCGCATGCAGCGCCCGCCGTCTGGCCGGTTGTTCTCCCGCCATCACTCCAGTAGCATCCTTGCTCAATCCCCTTCTCTGATAAGGAATACTGATGAAGACGCTGGACTACAAGCTGCTGCTGGCGCTGGATGCCGTGATGCAGGAGCAGAACTTCGAGCGCGCCGCCCAGCGTCTGCACATTACCCAGTCCGCCATCTCCCAGCGCATCAAGCAGCTGGAGCAGCAGTTTGCCGAGCCGCTGATCATCCGCAGCCAGCCCCTGCAGGCCACGGCCCTCGGCCAGAAGCTGCTGGCCCACTACCGTCAGGTACGCCAGCTGGAGCTGGAGCTGGCGGGCGAACTCTCCCCCAGCGAGCCCCAGGCGCCGATCCGGGTCAGCATCGCCGTCAACGCCGACAGCCTGGCCACCTGGTTCCTGCCCGCCCTGGCGCCCCTGCTGGAACAGCACCCCATAGAGCTCAACCTGCTGGTGGATGACGAGAGCCGCACCCTCGACAAGGTGCGCGAGGGCCAGGCGTTCGGCGCCGTCAGCCTGCAGCCCCAGGCCCTGGCCGGTTGCTGCGTCGACGAGCTCGGCGAGATGCGCTACCTGCTGACCGCCAGCCCCGCCTTCGTCGCCCGCCACTTCCCCCAGGGGCTCACCCCGGCGGCGCTGGCCAAGGCACCGGCAGTGGCGTTTGATCAGCGCGACGACATGCACGTCAGCTTCATGGCCCGTCACTTCGCCCTGGCCCCCGGCGGATACCCCTGCCACACGGTGCGCTCGTCGGAGGCCTTCGTCGCCATGGCCGAGCAGGGGCTGGCCTGCTGTCTCATCCCCGAGTTGCAGATCCGTCAGCAGCTCGCAGCTGGCACACTGCTCGATCTCAGCCCGGGCAATCACCTCATCGAGCGCCTCTACTGGCACCGCTGGGTGCTGGAGCGGGGGCTGCACAAGCAGATCTCCTTGCGCCTGATCGAGCAGGGTCGCCGGGCACTGCAACCCCGCTGAGCGGGCCATTCACCTTGGCTTTGGAGGGGTAAAAACGTATAGTGCTGGGCGATTCTTCATCAGGTCTCCACTCAGGTTCCCCACTTATGTTCCAAGACAATCCGCTGCTGGCCCAGCTCAAGCAACAAATCCGCGAAAACATCCCCAAGAAAGAGGGTGTGATCCGCGCCTCCGATCGGGGCTTCGGCTTCCTGGAGGTCGATGAGAAGACCAGCTATTTCGTGCCGCCTCCCTACATGAAGAAGGTGATGCACGGTGACCGGGTGAGCGCCCTGATCCGTACCGAGAAAGAGAAGGAAGTGGCCGAGCCGGATGCCCTGCTGGAGCAGGCCGTGGTCCGCTTCGTCGGCCGCGTCAAGATGTTCCGCGACCGCCTCAACGTGGTGCCTGATCACCCCCTCATCAAGGACGCCATCAAGGCCCGCGCCAAGAAGGGTCTGGACGAGAAATCCTTCAAGGAAGGGGACTGGGTGGTGGCGACCCTCAAGCGCCACGCCCTGGTGGATGGCAACTTCTCCGCCGAGATCACCCAGCTCATCGCCGACAAGGACGATCACAACGTGCCCTGGTGGGTAGTGCTGGCACGCCACAGCTTGGCTCAAATAGAACCGGCTGACCTGCCCGAGTGGAACGTCATCGAAGAGGAAGAGCTGCCCCGTCGCGATCTGACTCAGGTGCCCTTCTTCACCGTCGACGGCGCCAAGACCAAGGACATGGATGATGCCCTGTCCATCCGCAAACTGGACAACGGCTGGGAGCTGCTGGTCGCCATCGCCGACCCGACCGCCTATGTGGCCGAAGGCAGCGAGCTGGACAAGGAAGCCGCCAAGCGCGCCTTCACCGTCTACATGCCGGGCCGCAATGTGCCCATGATACCGCGCACCCTCTCCGACGAGCTCTGCTCCCTGAAAGAGGGGGAGGAGCGCAACACCCTGTGCGCCCGCCTGCTGATCGCCGAGGACGGCCTGCTGCTGGAAGAGACCGAATTCTTCGCCGCCCGCATCGTCTCCCACGCTCGTCTGAACTATGACGAGGTCTCCGACTGGGCAGAGCACGGCAAGGCGCTGGACATAGACGCAGGCGTCATGGCCCAGCTGCCCCTGATGAAGGCCATGACAGAAGCGCGTATCAAGTGGCGTACCGAGCACGCCCTGGTGTTCCCGGACCGCCCCGACTACGACTTCGAGCTGGGTGAGAACGGCGCCGTGCTGGCCATCCACGTGGAGCCCCGTCGCATCGCCAACCGGATGATCGAAGAGTCGATGATCGCCGCCAACATCTGCGCCGGTCGCGTATTGGGCAAGAGTGTCGGCTACGGCATCTTCAACGTCCACACCGGTTTTGACGAGGAGTCGCTCGACGGCGCCATCGATCTGCTCAAGAGCGCCGAGGCGCCGTTCGAGAAGGAAGAGATCGCCAGCCTGTCCGGCTTCTGTGCCCTGCGCCGCTGGATCGACAGCCTGGACACCCGCTGGCTGGACGGCAAGATCCGCCGCTTCCAGAGCTATGCCCTGATGTCCGCCGAGCCGGGTGCCCACTATGGCCTGGGGCTGGATGCCTACGCTACCTGGACCTCGCCTATCCGCAAATACGGCGATATGGTCAACCATCGTCTGCTCAAGGCCGTCATCGCCGGCAAGACCCCAGGGATGCGCCCAAGCCAGGAGCTGACCGAGCACCTGACTGAGTGTCGCCGCCTGCACCGCAGGGTGGAGCGCGACATCGGCGACTGGCTCTATGTCCGTTACCTCCAGGCCGCCGCTGGCACCGATCAGGTGTTCAACGCCGAGATCATCGACGTGATGCGGGCCGGCCTCAAGCTGCGCCTTCAGGAGAACGGCGCCGTGGTCTTCATGCCCGCCCGCCATATCCTGGACAACAAGGACAGGCTGGAGTGCAACTGGGACAACGGCCGCGTCTACCTGGACAAGACCGAGGTGGTCTATGAGCTTGGCCAGATCATCGAGGTGAAGCTGAGCGAGGCGGTGGAAGAGACCCGCTCCCTCATCGCCAAGCCGGCGGTGGCCCTGGTGCCGGGTCCGGCACCGGAAGCACCAGCGGCCGAGAGCCCAGCGAGCGAGAGCAGCGAGGCTGCGGCCGACACGGCCCCCAAGGCGGAATAAGCCCCGCTCCCCCTGCATGCCAAGAGCCCGCAATACTGCGGGCTTTTTTTATGGGCGCGGCCAGCCCGGGCAGCAGCGAATGTGAATGAGCCGGCTTTGTCTGTGCCTGTGCCGACACCCCTGCCGACACGCCCATCTTGTCACAACGGACATTGGCAGGCGTCGCAGAGAAGGCCAATCAGAGCCCGCCAAAGGAGGCGGGACAGCATCCAAATGGCCGACAGCGCGGGGAGCAAAACTGAAAGTGGGTTACAAAACCACTGATTCATTGATGAGTAGTTGATGATGGCGCGAGATCCATCGTCGTCACCCTCTGATCTGGCGCCACCAGACGTGCTCCAATTGGCTACAAATAATTGATTTGTGACATTTATCACATTGACACAGGGTTTGCGCAAACAACAAAAAGAGATCTGAATCACACTAAAAAGCCGTTCACGACGAGAAAGATCGAAATGTAGCCAAACTACAGCGCCTAAATGTGATCGGCGTCACTAAGAAGGGAGGGGGGATGTCGGGGTATTTGAGAGATGCGTCACAAGACACCCCGTTTTCAGCCTAATTTGATCACAAGCTGGTAGATTGAAGTTGCTTAGACGACAGGGATGGGGGTTCGGCAAAACCCGTCATCCCGACTACCACTTTTAATCACACAGGCTTAAAACGGGGTCCCGACATGTTATCACCGGATACCAAAGTCAAGATACAGAATTTTGGACGCTTCCTGTCCAATATGGTCATGCCCAACATAGGCGCCTTCATCGCCTGGGGCTTCATTACCGCCCTCTTCATCCCCACTGGCTGGCTGCCAAACGAAACCTTGGCCAAGCTGGTCGGCCCCATGATCACCTATCTGCTGCCGCTGCTGATTGGCTACACAGGCGGCAAACTGATGGGCGGTGAACGGGGTGCCGTGGTCGGTGCCATCACCACCATGGGCGTCATAGTGGGGACCGACATCCCCATGTTCATGGGCGCCATGATGGTCGGCCCTCTGGGTGGCTGGGCCATCAAGCGCTTCGACAAGGTGATGGAAGGGCGCGTCAAGAGCGGCTTCGAGATGCTGGTCAACAACTTCTCCGCCGGCATCATCGGCATGCTGCTGGCCATCCTCGCCTTCTTCGTGATTGGTCCCTTCGTCAAGGTGCTCTCCGGCGTGCTGGCGAGCGGGGTCGGCTTCCTGGTGGACAACCACATGCTGCCGCTGACCTCCATCTTCGTCGAACCGGCCAAGATCCTCTTCCTCAACAACGCCATCAACCACGGCATCTTCTCGCCGCTGGGGATCCAGCAGGCCACCGAGCAGGGTCGCTCCATCTTCTTCCTGATCGAAGCGAACCCGGGTCCGGGTCTGGGGGTGCTGCTGGCCTACATGGTGTTCGGCCGTGGCGCCGCCAAGCAGTCCGCCGCCGGTGCCTCCATCATTCACTTCTTCGGAGGCATCCACGAGATCTACTTCCCCTATGTGCTGATGAACCCGCGCCTCATCCTGGCGGTGATCGCCGGCGGCATGACAGGGGTCTTCACCCTGACCCTGTTCAACGCGGGTCTGGTCTCCCCTGCCTCCCCGGGCTCCATCTTCGCCGTGCTGCTGATGACGCCGAAAGCCTCCCTGATCGGGGTGCTGCTCTCCATCATCGCCTCGGCCACCGTCTCCTTCCTGGTCGCCGCCGTGTTCGTCCGTGCCCAGCAGCCGGAAGCCGACGAGGCCGATGCACTCGGTGAAGCCACCCGCAAGATGAAGGCCATGAAGGGCGCCAAGCCCGAGACCACAGCGGCCAAGAAGCCGGGTGCCGAGCTGACCGCAGTGCGCAACATCGTGGTCGCCTGTGATGCGGGCATGGGCTCCAGCGCCATGGGCGCCGGCCTGCTGCGCAAGCGGGTACAGGCTGCCGGTCTCGACATCAGCGTCACCAACCGCGCCATCAACAACCTGGACGATCAGGTGGATCTGGTCATCACCCACAAGGATCTCACCGACCGTGCTCGCCGTCATGCACCGCATGCGCAGCACATCTCCCTCTCCAACTTCCTCGACAACGCCCTCTATCAGGAGCTGGTGCAAAACCTCAGCCTGGCCAATGCGGCCAACGACGACGTGGCCAACCCGCAACTGCTGGTGGCGGCCAACGACGACAGCTACGAGCCGCAAACGGCTGAGGTCTTCACCCTGAGCCTGCAGGACGTGCATCTGGGCCTCAAGGCCGAGAACAAGGAGGCCGCCATCCGGGCTGCCGGCAAGCTGCTGGCGGAGCGGGGCTATGTGGCACCCGACTACGTCGACGCCATGCTGGAGCGCGAGCAACTGGTCTCCACCTACCTCGGCGAGTCCATCGCCGTCCCCCACGGCACCATAGCCGCCAAGGAGCACGTGAAGCGTACCGGCATCGTCATCTGCCAGTACCCGGCCGGGGTCGCCTTCGGCGAGGCGGCCGATGAAGTGGCGCGCCTGGTGATCGGCATCGCCGCCCGCAACGACGAACACATGCAGGTGATAACCCGTCTGACCAATGCACTGGATGAACCCGGTCTCATCGATAGGCTGGCCAGCACCCAGGATCCCCAGGAGTTCCTGGATCTGCTGGGGGCCGAACAGGCTGCCTAATCGTCCTTCATCGTCTTTGGTTGTAGAGGTTAATATCATGAAAACATTGCATTTTGGTGCCGGCAACATAGGCCGTGGCTTCATCGGAAAACTGCTGGCTGACGCCAGCCATCAGGTCACCTTCGCCGACGTCAACGAGACCCTGATCGATCAGCTCAACCACCGCCAGGAGTACAAGGTGCACGTGGTGGGGGCGGATCAGAAGCTGGACGTGGTGCGCAACGTGGCCGCCGTCAGCTCCGCCGGTCACGAGGTGATCGCCCGCATCATCACCGCCGATCTGGTCACCACGGCGGTGGGCCCCAACATACTGGACAAGATTGCCAGCACCCTGGCCAAGGGGCTGCAGGCCCGCTTCGATGCCGGCAACCTGACGCCGCTGAACGTCATCGCCTGCGAGAACATGGTGCGCGGCACCAGCCACCTCAAGCAGGAGGTACTCAAGTACCTGCCGGTCGCGTATCATGCCACCCTCGACAACTGTGTCGGCTTCGTCGACTCGGCGGTGGATCGCATAGTGCCCCCCGCCGCGGCCAACGATGATCCCCTGGAGGTGACGGTAGAGAGCTTCAGCGAGTGGATCGTCGACCAGACCCAGTTCAAGGGCGAGCTGCCCCAGGTGGCGGGCATGGAGCCCACCGACAACCTGATGGCCTTCGTCGAGCGCAAGCTGTTCACCCTCAACACCGGGCACATAGTCACCGCCTACCTCGGCAAGCTGAGGGGATACCGCACAGTGCGCGAGGCGATCGAGGATCCGGTGATCCGCAGCAAGGTGCGCCGCGCCATGGAGGAGAGCGGAGCCGTGCTGGTGAAACGCTACGGCTTCGATCCGCGCCTGCACGCCGCCTACATAGAGAAGATCCTCTCCCGCTTCGCCAACCCCTATCTGGTGGATGAAATCGACCGGGTCGGCCGTCAGCCGCTACGCAAGCTGGCGGCGGGGGATCGGCTGGTGAAACCGCTGCTCGGTACCCTGGAGTACGGCCTGCCGAGCGACCATCTGCAGGAGGGGATAGCCGCAGCGCTGCACTATCACAACGACGATGATCCCCAGGCGATGGAGCTGCAGGCCCTGCTGGCGGAGCTCGGCCCGGCCAGGACCCTGGCCCAGGTAACCGGGCTGGATGAAGGCAGCGACATAGTGCGCGCCATCGTCGCCCGTTATGACAGCGTGAAGTGACCCCATGGGGCGTACTCGCCGGCGGCCAGAGCGCATGGCGAGTGACGCCCGCCCCATATGATAAAAACCGGGAGAGAGGCACTCTCTCTCCCAGTCAGCCGGACCTTAAGCACCTATGACCACACACCAGGAAGATGATGTACTGGAGCGACTCAACGAGCAGGATGGCCCCCGCGGCTTCTTTCTCGAGGTCGTGACCATCCTGGAAGAGGCGGTCGACTCCCTGATGCGGCGCGCGTTCCGCCAGGAGGAGTATGCCGTCAAATACGCCATCGAACCCCTGCTCAACCAGAGCGGCCCCCTCGGCCAGCTGGAGGTGCGCCTCAAGCTCATCTTCGCCCTCGGCCTCATCTCTCTCGAGCACTACCAGGATCTCGAGGCCTACCTGAAGATCCGCGATTTTCTGGTGCGCGACCCCAAGGATTATCGCTTCAGCGACAAGCCTATCCGCGACCTGCTAGGTCGCCTGCATGCCATCCATCAGACCAGCATGATGCCGCAGGATCCCCCGGCCAACGAGGAGGACTGGCCCCTCTATCAAATGCAGCTCAACCGGCTCGATCAGATGGTGCGCTCCGCACTGGTGCTGGCGGTGACCGACTGCGTCACCGAACTCCACAAAGAGAGCCCCATCTGATCAGGCCAGCCCGCTGAGGTTACTCCCGGGCTCCCCGAGGCCCTTCCTGCCGGGTGTCAATTTGCCCTCCTTCCCCGCTACATTACCCCCAACCCCATTACCCACCCGAGGTTGGCATGATTGCACTCTCCCTCGCCGGGATCGCCCTGATCTCCCTGCTCGGCCCGGTGACGGGCATGCTCGACGCCGCTGGCCGGTGAGCTGCTGATCGCCCTGCAGCCACCACGGGAGCATCGGGCGGCTTGATGCGCCGCCATACGGCGACCCGGATCCCGGCGCCTGCACCCGCCGCAGGCGACTAGACTTGAGGGTGGCGCCATGAGTCACAGGAGGATGTCATGACAGTCAGCGAATTGCGTGCGCTTCACCAGCAGCACAGGTTCAGGGAGGCGGAGATCATGCACGACATCATCTCCCCCGGCTGGATCGTGGAGTTTCGAGGTCAGGACGGTCATCTTTACGTGATGACGGACACCCTGGGGTGCCCGATGAGTTTCTCCTCGACCGAGGAGGCACGCGACCATATCCACCTGGTGGCCGATTGCCCCATCCAGGTAGAGCACCTCTACCGCTTCTTCGAGCGTTGAGTACCCTGACCAGCAAGAAGGCTCCCGCGGGAGCCTTCAGATTGCTGAAGAACCCCCCTTCTTTTTCAAAAAAGGGGGTTCTTCTTTCGCTTTGGGTCTGAGGGCTCATCATCCGCTAGAAAGTCGGCATAGTTGCCATCTTTGCCACTGATAGGGCATTAGATACCGCTTTATTGCGCCAAAAAGCCCGTCTGTCGGGGGATTGGGCGGGTTAGTGCCCTTGCTTCCCTTCCGGCTCTGCACCAACGCGATTTTCTTCATGTTTTGACACGCTGCCGCCAGCAACCCCTGCATCTGCACCTTGCCCAGACCCCGATAACGGGCATACCGATGACCGTGGTGCTGCTTCGCATCCGCAAAACTGCGCTCAACCGTCTCCTGCCGCCCCTTGTAAGTCTGTTTGCCCGGCTCTGTCAGTCGG